>JAJRSC010000019.1 GCA_024278985.1 archaeon | reverse complement strand
GAAGGAAAATTCGGAGTTAAACCTGTAACAGGATATATAAAATTAAATGAATGGAACGATAGAGCTTCTGGAAATTATGGAATATATGCTGTAACTAATGACGGTTGGAAGTTAGTCGGAATTTGGAACTCTGAAACTGGAAATATTAAGTGGTTAGCTTAAATATATTTTTTTCTTTTTTAAATAGAATTTTTAGGAGGGAAATTTTGATAATAAAAGGGTTAAATGAACTATCAAAAGAAGAAAAGGAGAAGATTATTAATAGAAATAAACCTAATTTTGAAAATATTTTTGATGATGTCTTAAAAATCTTAAACGATGTAAAAACTAAAGGAGATGCTGCTTTAAAATATTATACTAAAAAATTTGATAATGTTGAAATAGATAACTTCAAAGTTGATAAAGAAGAGATTGAAGAGGCATATAATATTATTGATTATAAGGTTATTGAAGCTTTAGAGACAGCAAAAGAAAATATATACTATTTTCATAAAGAGCAATTAAATCAGATAAAAGAATTAAAAATAAATAGAAATAGCATAACCTTGGGAACTCTTATCAGACCAATCGAAAAAGTAGGTTGTTATGTTCCAGGAGGTAAAGCTTTTTATCCCTCTACTGTTTTAATGACAACTATTCCTGCAAAAGTAGCAGGTTGCAAGGAAATATATATTACTTCTCCACCAACTTCTGAAGGAAAAGGAAACCCTGCAACATTAGTTGCTGGAGATATAGTAGGAGTCACTGAGATATATAAGGTTGGTGGAGTTCAAGCTATAGGAGCCTTAGCTTATGGAACTGAAACAATACCAAAAGTTGATATAATAGTTGGTCCAGGAAATATTTATGTAACATTAGCTAAAAAGTTAGTTTATGGAGATGTTGGTATTGATTTCTTAGCAGGTCCTTCAGAGGTTTTAATTATTGCTGATGAAACTGCAAATTCTGACTATGTTGCTATTGACATGATATCCCAAGCTGAGCATGATATAAATTCCATTTCAATAACCTTAACAACTTCCAAAGATAAGGCAGAGGATATAAAAAAGAAAATTGACAAATATTTAGAAAATTGTGAAAGAAAGGAAATAATTGAAAAAGCTTTAAAAAATTCTGCTATTTTATATGGAGAAATTGAGGAGATAATAGACTTTACTAATGAATTTGCCCCTGAACATTTAGAAATAATAACAGAAAATCCAGAAGATATATTAAGATATATTAACAATGCCGGAAGTATATTTTTAGGGGAGTATAGTCCTGTTCCAGTAGGGGATTATGCATCTGGAACTAACCATGTTCTTCCAACTTCAGGCTCTGCAAGATTTTGCTCTGGTTTAAATGTAGAGACATTTTTAAAGAAACTTACTTATCAAAAACTAACAAAAGAAGGATTAAAACATATTGCCGATATTGTTATAACATTAGCCGAGGCAGAGGGATTAAAAAATCATGCTGAAGCTATAAGAAAAAGAATTTATAAGAAAAAGAATTAAATAATTTTTGCTATTTTAAATGTTATAAAACCTTCAACAAATCCAGCAATTATAAATAATAGTACTGCCAAAATAAATAATCTAAATGAATCAATAAATTCCTTTTTTGCTGGTTTTTTAAATAATAACTTAATAATTCCAATATATAATATAATTCCTGAAGATATTCCAAGTATTAAGGCAGGTATTTCTATAACTCCATGAGGTAATATTAAAATTAATGATTTTAATCCAAATTTATAAATTACATAAGCTATTAAATAGGAATTAACAACTAAAATAAATAATCCTAAAAATCCTAATATATAGCTAATTACACAAACCTTTAAATTGTTCATCCAAATAAATAATGTTATTTCCTCAGGACTTTGATTTAAAACTATATTAGAACTTTGAATATTTGATTTAAAATTTTCAAAAATTAAATTTCCAATATAAGAAAACTCAGGTATTTTATAAATTAATAAATATGAAATAATTAATGAAACTATAAATGATACAAAAACAGAGAATACTATTTTTTTATTATCAATAACTGCCTTTAATAAATATCTTAATTTAAAACTATTCTTAAATTCTTCAATAAATCTCATTATATAATAACTTTCTCTTAACATATTTTATCTTCCAAGTTCTTGATGTGCCTTTCCAAGATGCCCAGCTGCTAAAGCACCTAATAAAGAAAGTTCTCCAGCTAAAACACCAGCTCCAACAATTTCAGCAAATTTAAAAACTTTATTATCTCCATAACATCCCATAATTTCTAAACATTCTCTCTGTGTCTCTACTCTTGTACCCCCTCCAATTGTAGCTAAAGGTAAATCTGGGAGAGTAACAGAAAAGTATAATCCTCCTTCTTCAGCTTCTGCAATTGTTATTCCTAATGAACCTTCTACTATATGTGCCTCATCCTGACCAGTTGCTAAAAATATAGCCCCTACAATGTTAGCATAATGAGCATTAAATCCCATACTATTACTAATAGCTGAACCAATATAATTTTTTAATCTATTAACTTCAGCTATATTTTCTGGTGTTGTTTTTAAATACTTCTCAACTTCCTCTCTTTTTAAATAAACCTCTGCTACTATAGATTTACCTCTACCATTTATTATATTCATACCACTTGGTTTTTTATCAACACATGCATTACCACTAACAGCAATTAATTTTATATTTAATCCTACTTTTTTAAGTTCATTAACTATAAATTCAGATGCTTTTTCTGTTGCTATAGTAACCATATTCATGCCCATAGCATCTCCAGTTTTATAGCAAAATCTTGGATAAAGATATCTACCAACTATCAATATTGGCTCTATTTTTAGTAATTTTCCATGTCTTGTAGTTGATTCAGCAACTTCTTTAATTTTTTCAAAATTTTCTAATATCCAATTTTTTGCTTTTATTGCCTCAATAACAGATGTTGTTTTAAAACATGGAGCCCTTGTCATCTTGTCATCTAAAACTCTAACAGTTACTCCTCCACATTTATTTACAACTGAACAACCTCTATTTACTGAAGCTACTAAAGCACCCTCAGTTGTAGCAAGAGGAATAAAAAATTCTCCTTTTGCATATTCTCCATTAACCTTTATTGGTCCAGCAAAACCTAAAGGTATCTGAATGGCTCCAATCATATTTTCAATATTTTTTTTCATAGCTAACTCTTCATCAATACTATACTTTCCAATATGATGTAATTTTTTATTTATTTTTTCTTCTATGTATTTCCTCCTAAGTTCAACAGCCTTTTTACTACCTACTAAATTATCTAATTGGTAAGGTTTAATTTCTCCAGATAAAAGTTTTTTAAATATCTCCTTCATGATTTCCCCAACTATTGTTTGAAGAGTGTATATTAACTAATATATCTTTAATATCTTCAGTATTGTTTGCTATTAATCTAACTTTATTATACAATCCACTTAATAAATTATCACTTACCACTGAACTATTAGTTTCTTCCGCAAATTTTTTTAATCTTTTAAGTTCTAATTCAAGCATAAATATTAGGTCTTCATCAACTTTTCTACCTGCTAACCTTTCTAATAGGATAATAAACATTTGATGTTCTTGGACAGATAATTTAGGTCTATTTAAACTTTCAGTAACCTCAATGCCTTTTAATAACATATATAATTTCAATAGTGCTTTTTCGGAAATTAATTTTATACTATGATAATAATCAAGAACTTCTTTGGCATTTTCTTTTCCACAAATAGTTACTAACAATTCTAAAATTCTAATAGCTAAAATTATATATTCAGGTTTTTCAGGGATATCTTCCACTCTGTACTCACTTTTAATTTCTCTCTTAGGTTTATAATATCTTTTATTATCAACAATCTTTTTAGGTTTATAGTACTTTGCTGGAATTCCTTCAATACGTGCAAATTCGTACTGTTTTCTATCACTTGTTAATAATATGGAATTTGTTTCTTTGGCAACTTTTCTAATCATTGCATCAATTTCTCCACTCTTAGCTAAAGTTATCTTTTCTAAATTTGGCCTTTCTCCATAAAATTCTATTTTTATATTATATTTTTTGGCTAAATTTCTCAATGTCTTTAGAGTATTTAAACCCTCAAATCCTGGTTTTCTCTTCTTATTAACCATATTTTCAAGTTCAGCAATAACAGCATATGGTATTATAATAGTAGCATTTCTCAATTTGTTAGTTTTTAAAAGTTCTTCTAATACACCATTTATAATAACTGAAGTATCAACACATACTCTTTTACCCCCAAACATAATATACTACACCCCTTTTAGTATTAATATTAAAAATAAATTTATGTCAAATAAATATATAAATTTATTCTATAAAACTAAAATTTGATATAGAAAATATTTAATACTACTTTAAAATAAAATTATAATTTAAAGAGTTTTTTAGGTGAGATAAATGGAAATAAATGGAGTATATATAGAGGATACATTTGCTGAAGCATTTCCTATATGGATAGGTAGAGTCTTAATAACTGCTGCTACTAAAAAATGGGCTAAAATTGCAGCTACTGAAGCTACTGGTTTTGGGACTTCTGTTATAATGTGTCCAGCTGAGGCAGGAATTGAAAAATATGTTCCTCCATCAAAAACTCCTGATGGAAGACCTGGATTTATAATTCAAATATGCCACCCTAAAAAGAAAGGTTTAGAGGAGCAAATGTTGGAGAGAATTGGACAATGTGTTTTAACTTGTCCAACAACTGCAGTATTTAATGGATTAGAAGAAGATAAAGATGATGAGGTTAAAGTAGGATTTAAATTAAAGTTCTTTGGAGATGGGTTTGAAAAAAAAGATAAATTAAATGGTAGAACTATATATAGAATCCCAATAATGGGAGGAGAATTTATAACTGAAAATAAATTTGGAATTAAAAAAGGAGTTGCAGGAGGAAACTTCTTTATTTTAGCAGATACAAATGCAACAGCTTTATTAGCAGCTGAGGCAGCAGTAAATGCTATTAATTCAGTTGAGGGTGTTATAACTCCATTCCCAGGAGGAATTGTTGCTTCTGGAAGTAAAGTAGGAGCAAGTAATCCAAAATATAGCTTTATGAAAGCAACAACAAACCATAAAATGTGTCCTACATTAAAGGGTGTTGTTGAAGATTCTGAACTTCCTGAAGATGTAAATGGAGTTTATGAAATAGTTATTAATGGTTTAACAGAAGAGCATGTAAAAGAAGCAATGAAACAGGGAATTTTAGCAGCTACAAAAGTTAAAGGTGTTAAAAAAATAACTGCTGGAAACTATGGAGGTAAGTTAGGACCATATCAAATAAAATTAAGAGAACTCTTCTAAAATTTTATTAGCTATTTTTTCTCCTAAGATTTTTTTAACTTTTTCAAAGTTGTTTATTATATCTTCTATGCTTTTAATACCCTTATTATATAATTTCCTTGCTCTAACCTTACCAATATTTTTAATCTTTAATAACTCTATAATTTCCTCTTTTGCACCATATTCTAATCTTATCTCTAATTTATCTAAAAATTCTGTTTCTTTTCCTAATATTTTTCCAATTTCTTTTAAAGAATAACATAACCATTTAGCATTGTCTATAATATATCTTAAAGTTCCTGGCTCAACTCTATACAAATTTAAAATTTCCGCTTCAGAAACTTCATTTATCCATGAATATAAAATTTTTGCTGTTTTATAAGCTTCTATGTCAATATTATCAATGTTTAATTTGTATAAATCAAATATTAAATTATTATATTCATTTTTATAAACTATAACTTTTGGCATTTCATAAGCTAAGGATATTAAATATAAATAGTAAATTTCTTCCATATCTTCTTTAAAGTTATCAATAAATAACTTAGCTGTTAAAGGATTTATATAGAGTTCAACAACTCTTTTTCCAATAGGTGTTAATTTATAATTCTCAATAAAATTACATTGTTCTAAAAAGTTTATAATCTCTTTTATCTTTTGGATAACCTCATTATCCTCTTTATATTGATAAAAATAAAAAGTTTTTTTAATAAATTTCTCTAAATCATCATAAGAATTTATTTCTCTAAATAACCCTAAAATATGTTTAATTAAAATATTTTCATTGGATAATTTTGAATATATTGGTTCTGGTTCATCAGTTAAAACTTGATATGCTCTTAAATAATCTCTTCTATTATTTACAACTATTATACCCTCTCCATAACTATCTAATCCAGGCCTTCCTGCTCTACCTATACATTGATGAATTTCATTTGTAGGGATATATCTCATTCCTCCATCAGAGAATCTTTTTATATCTTTTATAATAACTCTCCTACATGGAAGATTTAAACCATATGCTAAGGTTGTAGTTGAACATATTACTTTTATTAGTCTTTTTCTAAAGGCTTTTTCTATTAATTCTCTATGTTTAAAGGTTAATCCAGCATGATGAAAAGCAACACCTCTTTTTATAGATTCAGCTAAGTTTTTACATATTTCAGTTGGAGTTTCTAAAATATTTAATATCTCTTTAGATAATTTATTTAATTTCTCTCTTTCATCCTTGTTTAGAAATGGTCTTAAATCAATTTTTTTGGCTTCCTCCATAGCTTTTCTTTTGGAATTACAAAAAATAATACAACTTCCTCCATCTTTTACACAATCAATAATTAGATTATTAACATTTTTTTCTTCTTCCACATCAATATAAAAAATTTTGTTATTATAATATATTCCTTTTCTTAATTTAACAGGTCTCCAATTGTCTACTATCAGCTCTCCATTTATCCACTCTGCAAGTTCTTCAGCATTTCCTATAGTAGCAGATAATCCAATAATCTGAATATTGTAATTTAATAATTTTGTTATTAATATTTCTAAAGTACTACCTCTTTCTTTATCACCAATTAAATGAATTTCATCAATAACCACAACAGAAACCTTTGACAAATCAAAATTATGCCTAATTAGAGAATCCAATTTTTCAGCAGTAGTAACAATTAAATCATACTCTTCCAAATTTTCAGATTCATCATAATCTCCAATAGATAAAGCTACTTTAATTCCAAATCTCTCATATTTTTCTTTAAAATCATAATATTTTTCAGTTGCTAAAGCTTTTAATGGAACTATATAAATTCCTTTATTTCCTGTAGGTTTTTTATCTTTTATCAAATGATTTATTAATGCAAGTTCTCCAATTAATGTTTTTCCTGCCCCTGTAGGAATAGATACTATAAAATTTTTATTTTTATTTAAAATACCTTTATCAATAGCTTTTTGTTGGTTAGGTCTTAAAGAAATGTTAAGTTCTATTAAAATTTCAAAAACCATTTTGGATAACCTCAAGTTTTATATTATAAAACACTTTATAAAAAAAATAAATTTTTAACCTAAAATATTTAATAATATCTATGTTATGTTAAATATTATTAGCTATCTCAATTAATTTCTTATCATCTATACTTTCCCCTTTTTCTCTAAGTTCTTTAATTTTTTTAACAATTTTCTCCAATTTATTATCATCAACTTTTATCCCAAGAAGTTCAAGTTTATATTTAACAGCTCTTTTTCCAGAATGTTTTCCCAATATAATATTTCTTTTTAAACCAATTTTTTCTGGTAAAAATGGTTCATATGTTAAAGGATTATTTAAAACAGCATCTACATGTATTCCACTTTCATGAGAGAAAACCAACTCTCCAACAATTGGTTTATTTCTTGGATTTTTTATTTTTGTGTATTCTTCTACCATTTTACAAAGCTCAGGTAAAACCTCTAAGTTTAAATCTAATTTAACATCGTATAATACAACTAATGCCATAATTAACTCCTCTAAGGCAGTATTTCCAGCTCTTTCACCAATACCATTAACAGTTGTAGATACTGCTTTTGCTCCAGAAATAAGTCCATAGATTGAGTTTATTAATGCTAAATTAAAATCATTATGGCAATGTACTCCAATATATGCCTTATTTAAATTTTCTTTTAGTTTTTTAACAATAAATTCCATTGATTGTGGTGTGGCAACTCCAACAGTATCTGCTATATGTACTCTATCAGCTCCTGCCTCTTCAGCCCTTTTATGTACTTTTATTAAATCTTCTATTGGTGTTCTTGTAGCATCTTCAGCTGAAAAGGCTACATATAAACCATGTTCTTTTGCATACTCTATAGCAGATATTGCCATATCTAAAATATCATCTATTTTTTTATTACCAAATTTATACTTTAAATGTAATGGAGAAGTTGCTATAAATGTTATAATCCCATCAACATTACAATCAATTGCCTTATCAATATCTTCCTTTTTAGCCCTACATAAAACTAATATATCTGCATTTAAATTTTCTTTTACTATTTCTTTAATTATCTCCTGCTCATTTTTAGAAACTGCTGGAAAACCAGCCTCAATTTGCTTTATTCCAAGTTCATCCAACTTCCTTGCAATATTTAGTTTTTGTTCTTTTGTAAAGCATACTCCTGGAGTCTATTCTCCATCTCTTAAAGTTGTATCATATATTATAATATCATCTAAATCAAGTTTAGGATTATATGGACATGGAGCTTTCCAACTATTTAAAAATAAAAAATCTTCTTTCATTGTTTCACCTTTTTTAAAAGATTAATTATTTGTAAATATCTATCCTCTATTCTTTCAATAGTTCCAATATCATACCTATGTG
>JAJRSC010000018.1 GCA_024278985.1 archaeon | reverse complement strand
TTGGCAGAGGAAAATATGGAACTTAATAATATCCCTAAAGATAGATATGAATTTATAGAGGGTAATGCCTTCTCTGTCTTAGAAGAGTTTTTAAATAAAAATACATCCTTTGATATCTCTATCCTTGACCCTCCAGCATTTACAAGTTCAGAGGATGATATAAAAAATGCTTTAAGAGGATATTCATCTTTAAATTATTTAGGAATAAAATTAGCAAAAAGATTTTTAATAACCTGTTCCTGCTCTCATCATATTGACAGAGAGCTATTTAAAAAAACTGTTTTTTCATCAGCTTTTAGAGCAAAAAAAGAGCTTTTTTTAATTGATTATAGGGGTCAAGCATTCGACCATCCAGTTCCTATGGCAAATAAAAACCTTGAATATTTAAAATGTATGTTTTGTAATGTTAGGGGCTCTGCTGAGCTGTAATCATTTTCATCGAGAGTTATCTCTCTCATACAGCCCGCCCGAGCCCCATAAAGATGTCCCCCTAACTTCGAGCCCCTTGTATCATCGTTATCCTAATGGAACCTCAACAGGGCTCGGCTGGTTAGGGGGATATTATAATTATTTATTAAAGGGGATATATATAAATAACCATAACAGATATTTAATGTAAAAATTTTTTTGTGTGAAGATATGAAGCCAATATATTCAGGAAAAGCAAAAACAATATATGAGTATGATGAGGATAAGGTTTTAATAGAGTTTAGAGATGATATAACTGCTGGAAATGGTGCAAAAAAAGATGTTAAAAAAGGAAAAGGATATTTAAATGCCTTAATCTCATCTGAATTATTTAAAATCCTTGAAGAAAGTGGAGTTAAGACACATTTTATTAAATATATAGAACCAAATAAAATATTAGCTAAAAAAGTTGAAATAATTCCTATTGAGGTTATTGTAAGAAATATAGCTGCTGGAAGTTTATGTAAAAGATATCCTTTTAAAGAGGGGCAAGAGTTAAAGGAGCCAATAGTTCAGTTTGATTATAAAAATGATGAATATGGAGACCCAATGATTAATGAAGATATTGCTGTAAATTTAGATTTAGCAACAAGAGAAGAGTTAAAAGAGATGAGAGAAATAGCTTTAAAAGTTAATGACATTTTAAAAAAATACTTTGATAAGAAAGGAATTATTTTAGTTGATTTTAAAATAGAAATTGGAAGATGTAAGGATGGGTTAGTTGTAGCAGATGAAATTTCTCCTGACACTATGAGATTGTGGGATAAGGAAACAAGGGATATTTTAGATAAAGATGTTTTTAGAAAAGATTTAGGAGATGTTATTGCAAAATATAAAATAGTTGCTGGAAGGTTGGGAATAATAAAAAAAGAGGATAATTATGTATAAAGCAACAGTAATAATAAAACTAAAAAAAGGTTTGTTAGACCCAGAAGGTAGAACCATAAAACAGGCTTTAAATTTCTTAGGTTTTAAAGAGGTTAAAGAAGTTGATAGTTATAAAATGTTAGATATAGTATTAGATGCTGAAAATGAAGAAAAAGCAAGAGAGAGAGTTAAAGAAATGTGTGAGAAACTTTTAGCAAATCCTGTTATACACAACTATGAAATAAAAATAGAAAAGTTATCTGTATAAAACTTCCAAATGTTTTGGTTCTTCTCTTTTTCTCCATCTCTTCTTTTCCATAACTTTAAATACTGCTTTTAAGAAATCTTCCATAGTTACTTTATCCCTTAGCTCTCTTATTGCATTCATTCCTGCCTCTGTACATATTGCTTTTAAATCTGCCCCAACACATCCCTCTGTCATTCTTGCAATTTCAGATAAATCAACATCATCAGCTAAGTTCATTTTTCTTGTATGAATTTTTAGAATTTCTAATCTTCCTCTCTCATCTGGTGGAGGAACTTCTATAATTCTGTCAAATCTTCCAGGTCTTAATATTGCTGGGTCTAATATATCTAATCTATTAGTTGCAGCTATTATTTTAACATCTCCTCTTGGGTCGAATCCATCCATCTCTGCTAAGAGTTGCATTAATGTTCTTTGAACCTCTCTATCTCCCCCAGTTAATGCCTCTGTCCTTTTAGCAGCTATTGCATCAATCTCATCAATAAATATTATAGAAGGTGCCTTTTCTTTGGCTAATTTAAATATATCTTTAACTAAACTTGCACCTTCACCAATAAATTTTTTAACCAATTCAGAACCTACAACTCTTATAAATGTAGCATTTGTTTCTCTTGCAACAGCTTTAGCTAACAATGTTTTCCCTGTTCCTGGAGGTCCATAAAGTAAAATACCTTTTGGTGGTTCAATTCCTACCTTTTCAAATAGTTCAGGATGCTTTAAAGGAAGTTCTACAACTTCTCTAACTTCCTGAATTTGTCTTTCTAAACCTCCAATATCTTCATATCTAACATTAGGTCTCTCTTCAACCTCCATAGCTCTGGCTCTGTAATCTTTTGTTTCTGGAAGAGTATCAACTATTGATAATGATTGCTGATTTAAACATACTCTTTTACCAGGAGTTATATCATCGGGATTTACAAAGTGAGATATAGTTACTAAAAAACTTGGTCCAGTTGAACTCTTAACAACTGCCTTTCTATCTCCAACTCTTTCAACAACTGTCCCAACAATCAATGGAGGCATTCCTACTCTATCTAATTCTCTTCTTAAAATTTCATTTTCTTTAATTAATTGGAAATTTTCTTTTTCTAAGTTTTTCTTCTCCATCTCCAATCTTAAAATCTTAGCCTCTAATTCTGCAATTTTTGCATCTTTATCTAAATTTTCAATTGTTTCTTTTTCATTTTCATCTTTTTTAATTTCTTCTAACTCTTTAATTTCATCAAATTCTTTAAATTCTTCTTTATCTTTTTTATATTTATTTCCTAATGAAATAAAAAATTCCTCAAAAACCATATAAGTATCACCTTAATAATGTATATAATATTCCTACTTCATATAATTAAATTTTTTGTAGTATATAAATTTAGTTAAAAAGTTATGAGGTAAATTGATAAATAGTTATTAGAATTAGTTTAGTTAATTATTTTTTGATAAGTAAATAGTGGTAAAATTTTATATTCCTACTTAAATTATTTTTTATTAATTAATAAAATAATTAAAACATATTTGAGGGATAAATTATGAAAGAGATATTAAAAAGAATTGATGATGTAGTTTGGGAACTTCCAAAGGATTATAAGGACTGTATGAGAGTTCCTGGAAGAATTTATTTAAATGAGATATTATTGGATGAATTAGAGCCAGAGGTTTTAGAACAAATTGCTAATGTTGCATGCCTACCTGGAATATATAAGTATTCTATAGCCATGCCAGATGTTCATTATGGTTATGGTTTTCCTATTGGAGGAGTTGCAGCATTTGACCAAAAAGATGGAGTCATAAGCCCTGGAGGAGTTGGTTTTGATATTAACTGTCTTACTCCAGATACTAAGATTTTAACTGAAGATGGTTATTTTATCAAAATAAAGGATTTAAAAGAAAATATAAATTTAAATATAAAAATATATAATAAAAATGAAGGAGAAAAAAGTTCAAGAATATTATTTGTTTCAGAAAGAAAAGAGAATGGAAAAGTTATAATAAAAATAATAACTAAATCTGGTAGAATTTTAAAAGGTAGTGAAGACCATCCAATTTTAACAGTTGAGGGTTATAAACCAATGAAATTATTAAAAAAAGGTGAGTTAATAGTTGTGTATCCTTATGATGGTGTAGAGTATATAAAACCATCCAACAAAATAATACTAAATAAAGATGATATAAATCCAAACTTTGTAGAATACTTAAAAAATAAAAATTTAATACCATTTAAAATGGATAGTAAATATATAGGAACAGTTGCAAGATTGTTGGGTTATATATTTGGAAATGGAAAATGTGAAGATAATAAGCTGTTAATATTTGGAGATAAAGAAACTTTAAAAAATATTAAAAATGATTTAAAGAAGTTAAGAGTTGATATATTAGAAAAAGATAAGTATATTATAATAAGTTCAGAGGCATTTATACAATTTATTAACAAATTGGGATTTGAAAATATAAATCAAATTCCTGACTGGATTAAAGAAGCCCCAAAATGGATTAAGAGAAATTTCTTATCTGGATTGTTTGGTGCTATTGGAGAAATAAACACTTTCATATTCATAAAAATTCCAATAAATGAATTTTTAAAAGACATAAAAATTTTATTATCTGAGTTTGAAATAAATTGTAAGATTTATAAAGATAAATTAATTATAGATATGGATAATGATAAATTAGAATTTTTAAGAAAAATAAACTTTGAGTACAATAAGAAAAAAAAGATTTTTGGTTTATTACTTTGTGAATATTTAAAAAGAAAACATAAAGGAAATCTTACAGAGTTTATAAAAAAATATGGTTTAATAGGAGGATTTGTTTTAGATGAAATTAAAGAAATAAAAACTATTCCTTACAATGATGAGTTATATGATATTGGAGTTATTAAAGAGGAGCATAATTTTATAGCTAATGGTATAGTTGTCCATAACTGTGGAGTTAGAGTTATAAAAACAAATCTTACAAAAGATGAAGTACAACCAAAAATTAAGGAGTTGATTAAAACATTATTTAAAAATGTTCCATCAGGTTTAGGTAGTAAGGGAATTCTTAAATTTAGTAAGAGTGTAATGGATGAAGTATTAGAAGAAGGTGTTAGATGGGCTGTTAGAGAAGGTTATGGTTGGAAAGAAGATTTAGAGTTTATAGAAGAAAATGGATGTATGAAAGATGCAGATTCTTCTTATGTTTCTGATAAAGCAAAAGAAAGGGGTAGAGTTCAGTTAGGAAGTTTAGGAAGTGGAAATCACTTCTTAGAAGTTCAATATATACAAGAAATTTATGATAGAGAAATAGCAGAAGTTTATGGTTTAGAGAAAAATCAAGTAGTAGTTATGGTACATTGTGGGTCAAGAGGTTTAGGTCATCAAGTCTGTACTGACTACTTAAGAATCTTAGAGAAGGCATATAAAAGATATGGTATATCAATTCCTGACAGACAGTTAGCATGTGCTCCATTTGAATCTGAAGAAGGGCAAAGTTATTATAAAGCTATGTGTGCAGCAGCAAACTATGCATGGGCAAATAGACAGATGATTACTCACTGGGTTAGAGAAAGTTTTGAAGATGTATTTAATAGATATGCAGAAGATATGGAGATGTATATACTTTATGATGTGGCCCATAACATAGCAAAAAAAGAGGAACATAAAATAGATAAAAGAAAGGTTAAGGTTGTTGTTCATAGAAAAGGAGCTACAAGAGCATTTTATAATCATGAAGCAATTCCTAAACTATACAGAGATGTAGGTCAGCCAGTTATTTTACCAGGAGATATGGGAACAGCTTCTTATATAATGGCTGGAACAGAGAAGGCGATGATGGAAACATTTGGTTCAACTGCTCATGGAGCAGGTAGAAAGTTAAGTAGAGCCAAAGCTCTAAAAATCTGGAAAGGTAAAGAAATTAAAAGAAAATTAGAAAGTGAGGGTATTATTGTAATGAGTGATTCTAAGGCAGTTTTAGCAGAAGAAGCTCCAGATGCTTATAAAAGTGTTGATTTAGTGGCTGATACAGCTCATAAAGCAGGAATCTCTAAAAAAGTCGTAAGAATGAGACCATTAGGAGTTATTAAAGGTTAATATTTAGAATATATTAACTCTCCTGTTTTTTTATTTCTTATTGCTAAAACTCTATGGAGGGGGATATAGGAATCATAATATATTATAAAATTACCCTCTAATTTGATATCTTCTAAATTTATGGATTTTTTATTATCTTTACCACCTCTATGTAAAATAATAATTTCATAATCTTCCTTATTATAATCAGGATGCCAAAAGATTTTATTTATAATATCTTTTAGTTTCATAATTTTAATAAAATAATTATTTTATAATATAAAATATTATAATTATATTAGTAGGTGAAATTTATGATAAGAATATCTGAAGATTCAACAGCTGAAGATTTAATACCCATAGCAAAGGCGATACATGTTTTAGTAAATAAGCTACCTGTAAGTATAAGAAGTAAAAATAAGCCTGGTGTTAGAATAGAGAAGGGAAAAGTTGTTGATACTAATTATGAGGGATATGTTTTAAAATTGGCAATTATGTTAGGAAAAACTATAAAAGCTACACCTATTGATGGTCCATATAAGGGACTTCCAGTTATAGTTACTCCAATAGTAGAAAATGATAATATAGTTGGAGCTGTTGGAGTTGTTGATATTACTGCAGGAATATTTGATGATATATTAACATTATCAAGAAGACCAGAATTATATAAATTCCTCCCAGAAGATGCCTATCCAAAATAATAAAAAATAAATATATTTAATTATTCCAATTATTTATTTGTAAGGTATGCACAATTTATATGTAAATTATGGAAAATACAATTTAAAGGGTCTTTTTTGAGCAAAATACAATATAATTACTTTTTTAAGTTTTAGACCATTTTATGTTATGGATAAAATTAACAATTATAAGATTTTAGTATAATTTATATTTTCATTGGAATTTTTAGACTATTAATAAAAGTACGTATTTATTGTTTAAGTTATTATTTATAATTCATTTATTTAGCAAATAAAGAATAAATCATCAAAATTACACAGTCAGTTATATGATAACAAACTAAAAATATAACCTTGTTGTATTTATTTTAACTAAATTAATTTTAGGAGGGATATATATGCTTATTAATATAGATGAGAAATTTGAAATTAAGGATATTATAGCCAGAGAAGTTATAGACTCAAGAGGTAACCCAACTGTTGAAGTTGAAGTTTTAACTAAGGGAAATGGTTATGGAAGAGCTATAGTTCCAAGTGGTGCATCAACAGGGACACATGAGGCATTAGAGTTAAGAGACAGGGAAAAAAGATTTGGTGGAAAAGGAGTTTTAATGGCAGTTGAAAATATTAACTCAATAATAAAGCCAGAACTTATTGGATATGATTCAAGAATGCAGAGAGAAATAGATTATATTATGATAGAACTTGATGGAACTCCAAATAAATCAAAACTTGGAGCAAATGCAATATTGGCAGTATCCTTGGCAGTTGCCAAAGCAGCTGCAAGTACTGCAAAATTACCACTTTATAAATACTTAGGAGGCATAAATAGCTATATCCTTCCAGTTCCACTAATGAATATAATAAATGGCGGAAAACATGCTGGTAATGATTTAGCAATACAGGAGTTTATGATTATGCCAGTTGGAGCAAGTTCTATAAGTGAAGCAATAAGGATAGGGGTAGAGGTATATCATACTCTCAAAAATGTAATTATTGATAAATATGGAAAAGGAGCTATAAATGTAGGAGATGAGGGTGGTTTTGCTCCACCTTTAAAAAAGAGTGATGAAGCATTAGATTTACTGGTTGAAAGTGTAAAAAAATCAGGCTATGAGGATAAGGTAGTATTTGCCTTAGATGCAGCTGCCACAGAATTTTACAATAAGGAAGAAGGAGTTTATTATATTGATGGAAAAAAACTAAGTAGAGAGGAACTTTTAGAGTATTATAAAGATTTAGTAAATAGATATCCAATTGTCTCAATTGAGGACCCATTCCATGAGGAAGATTTTGAAGGTTTTGCAATAATTACTAAAGAGTTAGATATACAAATAGTTGGAGATGACTTATTTGTTACCAATGTTGAAAGATTAAAGGAAGGTATTAAAAGAAAGGCAGCAAATGCATTATTGTTAAAGGTTAATCAAATAGGAACATTAAGTGAAGCAATTGATGCTGCTAATTTAGCATTTAGAAATGGTTATGGTGTTATTGTTTCTCACAGAAGTGGAGAAACTGAAGATACAACAATTGCAGATTTATCTGTTGCTTTAAACTCTGGACAAATAAAAACAGGTGCTCATGCAAGAGGAGAAAGAACTGCAAAATATAACCAACTTATAAGAATTGAGGAAGAACTTGGATTATCTAAATATGCAGGAGAGAACTTTAGATGTCCTTTCTTTTAATTAATATTTTTTAATATTATAATAATATTATAATTAGGTGAGAGTATCAAAATAAATAAAAAAGAATTATATGAATGGATTATTTTTTTAATCTTTCTTTTTATAATTTGGAGTCATATTAATGTTGTTGTTTCTAATAGTATGTATCCAGTTTTTAAAAGAGGTGATTTAATAATTGTAGAAAATGCAGGTTGGGAGTTTAAAGATATAAATGTTGGGGATATTGTTGTATATAAAGCTCATTGGCCAAATATAAATTTTAATATCTATGCATTAATAAAGAAAAATCCAGAAGATACATTATTTTTATTTAATGTTTCTAAAAAAAATAGTATTGTTATAAAATATCTTGGAAAAGCAGATAATTTTTATATCTATGAAATTGATGGTTATTTTAATACTCTTCCTGTTGTACATAGAGTTATTAAAAAAATAGATTTTAGAGGAGAAACCTACTATATAACAAAAGGAGATAATAATCCAATTCATGACCCAGAACTTATAAGAAAGGACCAAATAGTCCAGAAAGTTGTTACAATCAATGGAAAGCCCCTTGTTATTCCATACTTGGGATATCTTTCAATTTATGCAAAAGAGTATTGGTATTTAATTATATTAGGAATTGTTCTATATTATGGATATAGATACTTAAAAGAGGGATAGTTATGAGAAAATTGTTAATTCTATTTATTGTTTCTGTAATGTTTGTTTCCTTAACAATGTGTATTAACAATTCAACATCTTTAAAGGATATGAAAAATAAAATTATTATAGAATATAAAAATGAACCAATAGAGATTCCTTTAAGGGCAACTATAGGAGAGGCTAAAAAAGTTAGACTTATAAATACAACTGATAAAGAGATTTATGAGTACTATCATACAAAAAAACTACTCTATATAAGAGGAGACTTTAATATCTCTCCAGAAGAGGGAGGAGTCTCAATGATTGACCTAATAACAAAGTTAAAATGGTTTAATCAATTTTATCCACATAATATAATTATTGAGCTTAATAAAGAAAAAAATGGAACTGTCAATGCCAAAGCAATATTTTATAATGGAACTGAAAAATATACTTACTTCACACCTGAGGAAGTTAGATATTTAACTACAAATAATAAAACTATGGTTATTGAGATTTATAAAACAAACAATACAGCAACTATAAAAAGAATTGGAAATGTATTTATTATTGAAGGTAATTCAACAAAAGAGTTGGATAAAGCAGAGAGTAGGTTTATAATTGCTATATTAGTAGGGGATATAAACAATGTTGTTGTTAGTTGATGTAAATCATGGTGCTCTGGATTTGGCTGAATACTATTTAAAAAGGGGTATTAAAGTAGATGTATATGATATATACAAAAAAACTTTAAAATCTGATGAAGCTAAAAAATACTATCAAAAATTAAAGTCTAAATATGATATTAAACTCTTTTTAGATAAGCCAGATTTTGAGAAATATGAGAAAGTCATAGCCCCTATTCATTGTCCAATTGATAATTTTGTTTCTTTTCATGAAGCAGTTTCTCAAATTATTGAAGAGGATTATTACAATAAAAATATTATATGTATAACAGGAGTAAAAGGAAAAACTACAACAACAGAATTAATATATCATATTTTAAAAGATGAATATAAAAATATTTTTTTACATAACTCTAATTATGGCTCAATAACTCCTGTTACTCTTTTAAAGATTTTAGAGAAGTATAATTATGATTTATATGTATTTGAATGTTCTTTAGGGTTAGTTAAATGTGATTATGGAGGAATTATAAACATTGTTGAAAATTATAAAATTGCTAAGAATAAAAGAAATGCCTTATTTGCTAAGTATTCAACTTTAAAATTTGCTAAAAAAGGATATGTAAATATAAAGGATATAAGAAGATATAATATAAATGTTAATGCAAATATTTTAGATACAGAAAATATTTTAATAAAAAATAAATATCCTCTATCATTTGTTTATAAGGATATTGAATTTAATCTAAATCATTCTATTTTGGGTACTCATTTTATAGAAAATATAATATTTGCCTTTGAAATTTGTAAAAATTTGATGGATGAAGAAAAAATAATTAATAAAATTAAAACATTTAGGTTAAAAAATAGAATGGAAGTTGAGAAAAATAAATATTATATTATAAAAAATATAAATCCTGGTTTAGATGTTAAAGCAATTGATTATGCTATTAAGGATTTTTTAGATATTTTTAAAGATGGGGATATATATATTGGGGGAGATTTTGGAGTTGTATGTGAGGAAATTGATATTTTAAAGTTAAAAGATATATTAAAAAAATATTCTGCTAACTATTATTTTGTTGGAGATATTGGGAAAGAGTTAAGTAACTATATTAAAGGGAAATATTTAAAATCACTACCAAAAACTTTTAACAACAACAGTTTAGTAATTCTAAGAACAAAAATAAATTAAGGATTTTTTTTATGATAGAGTTAGCAATAATTGGATTTATTGCTGCATTAACTCCTGGACCAGATATATTTTTTATAATAAGGACTGGATTAAAATATGGGCTTACAGAGGTATTATTAGCAGTTAGTGGCATATTATCAGGGAATATAGTATATTTATTTTTAGTATATATAGGACTTGAAAGTTTAGGAAAAAATCCATATTTTCAGTTTATAGTTGGAAGTATTGGGGCAATATATTTAATTTATTTGGCAATAAATATTTTAAAAGAAAATGTAAAACTAAAAGATATTAATATTAATAAAAAACATATATATTTACAAGGATTAATATTAAATCTTAGTAATCCTAAGGCAATGGTATTTTTTGCAATTATTATAACTCCTTTTTTAAATAGTAGTTTAATTTTAAGTTTAATTTATCTATATTTGGGAATTGCATTAGCATTTTTATCTGCTGGAATGATTAGTTCTAAAATAAATTTAGATGAAAAAAATCTTTTTATTTTTAATAAATTTGCAGCACTTGTTTTTATTATATTCTCAATAAAATTATTTTTAACTTCTTATGAAGCTCTTTTAAAATTAATTAACTTTTTATAATATTAGTAAAAATAAATTATTTATTGGGGATAATATGGTCAGGTATGATATAAAAATCTATGAAGATGGATATGAAATAGTTAAATATTCAGAAGTATATACTGATGAAGGTATTGAAGAAATAGAAGAGACATATTTAAAAATAACTGCTGATGATTATGAGGCTATATTGGGAACATATGAACCATTTCCAAAAAAAGAATTTAGATTTATTGGAAATTTAGAGGATTTAAAGATAGCAAAAGGAACAGAATTAAGAACATCTGTTCCTATTCCATTATCACTATGTAAAGAAAAGTTTTTAAAAAGAATTGATGACGAAGATGAGAGAATAACATATTTAGATATTAAAGGAATTCCTATTCAAAGGGCTATAATAACTGGAATAGTTGTAGGATTAGAACATAGAACTACATCCACAGGGAAAGATTACACTATATTTAGAGTATTTGATGGATATAGTTGGGGAAGGTTAAGATTATTTGGAATTAAGGCAAATCCTGAAATATATAGTGGAATGTTTATTAGAGGATTTGTTAGGTTTGGAGTTATGGAATATGAAACAGAGAAAGGAAGACATAGAGCAATATCTTTATCATTAAATGACATGCCTGTTATAGTACAACCAAAGGAATACATTGCACAAAAAATATTTGTTGAGGATATTGTCCTCCCAAAGATTAAAGAATTGTTAAAGGAGGAGGATTAAATGGTTTTAGGTAAAATTAAGGAATTACTTCCTGGTAGTCAAATAATAACAAAGGTTAAAATTTTAGATATAAGGGAAAGAGAAACTGAAGATGGAGTTAAATTTTACACTGGAACAATGGTAGATAAAGATGGAATTGCTAATTTTATCTCAAATATTCCATTAGAAAAAAATAAATATTATGAAATTTTTGGGAGAATTACTGAGGAGAAAAGTGTAAAAATTGTAGAAAAGATAATAAAAGGAAAAATATACCCTCATGAAATTCCTCCCATTCCAGATGATGAACTTTTTAATAGAGGACAACCATTAGAATTAAAGATTCCTGCTATATTTGAACTAAATATTCAAACAATATATACAAACTACTACTGTAAAAATTGTAAATCAATAGTTGAACCAAAAATAAAACCAAAAGGTTTAGTTTATATCTGTAAAAATTGTGGAGAAATTTCTCCAGATGATGTTGATGTTAAAATTAAAACATTTGGAAAAATACATTTTGGAACTTCAACAAAAAGGTTTTATTTACCACACTCAACCCTTGAAAAATTAATTCCTAATATCTTAGATTTATTGGAAGAACTTGGAGTTGAGGATACTATTAGACATATATGCTTTAAGTTAAATGCTAAGACATTTTTAGTTAAAGGTTTTGAAGGTAAAGAAGGTAATTATATTATTACAGATATTGAGGACATTTAAATATTATTTTATTTATTTTAGGGTTATGTTTTTATACTTATTATTTCTGATTATTAAAACCTTTATAAGTGTAAGAAAGATTATGAATATATTTTATAAACTATATTAAAAAATCTCTATAAATAGATAATATAAGTAAGATACAAACCTAAAAGAGATATAAATAAAATTCAAAATAATAAAAACTTCAAAAAATAAGCAATTAAAACCAAAAAAAATTAATAATATTTTTTACCAATTTTCTCGTACCAAAATCTGAAAGAGGACTTATAAAAGCAAAAAAACTATGATACATTACCGAGTGAAGCGAGGTAATGTATCTCTTTGGTTGAAACCTTTTTAAAGGTTTCATATAAAAGCAGGAAAGATTAATTATTTTTTTAATAGAATCTATTAATTTCTTAAATATCTCAAAAATTTTATTTTTTTACAAATTTTGGGAATATAAACAAATCTTTATAAATGTAAATAGAAAATATTATATATGAAAATCATTTGGAGGGGATATTTATGAGAGAAATGTTAATAGAAGAATGTATCCAAATATTAAAATTACATCATTTTAGAGTTTCTAAGCCATTGGGTAGAAGTTGTTTTGATATATTTGCCAGTAGAGATGATATTAGATTAATCTTAAAAATTTTAAAAAATATTGACAGTTTAAGTAAAGACCAAGCCTATGAACTAAAAAAAATAAGTTATATCTTAAATGCAATTCCTTTAATAATTGGGATTAGAACAAGAAATGCTCCAATGGAGAGGGGAGTAGTTTATGATAGATATAATATAAAATCTGTAAATTTAGAGACATTTAAGGATTACTTAGAAGGCTCGCCACCTATTATTTATGCAAATAGAGGAGGATTTTTTGTTAAAATTGATGGATATCAACTAAAAAAAGTCAGAGAAGAGTTAGGAATATCTGCTGGAAAGTTGGCTGAAGCTGTTGGAGTATCAAGAAAGGCAATATATAAATATGAAACACAGTCAGCTAATCCTTCAATAGAGGTAGCTATGAAGATTGAGGAAGTTTTAGATGTTCCACTTGTAAAGGGAATTGATTTATTTGAAAAAGAATCTAATGAATTAGAATTTAATGAAAATTTAGAAATTGACGACTATAAAAAAGAGGCATTAAAATTTTTAAAGGAATTAGGATTTAAGTCTTTTGTATTTGAAAAGGCTCCTTTTGATGCAGTTGCTCAAAATAATAAGGAAAATATAGTATTGACCAATATTGAAGAAAAAACAAATATTGAAGTAGAAAAAAAGGCTTTAATTGTTAAAGAACTATCAAAGTTAATAGATAGCTATTCCTTACTAATTGTTGAAAAAAAAGAAAAAGAATATTCTAAACTTCCAATATTAAGTATTAAAGAACTTGAAAAAATGTCAGATGCCATTGAATTATTGGAGCATATTAAAAGTATGCTAAGATATTAATATACCTCAAATAAATCATTAATACTGATTTTTTTATTGACCTTTATAATATCTGGAATTTTACCCTTAACTCCAACTAAATCATCAACTGAAATAAAAACTCCATCAATTCCATCAATATCATCAGCTTTTTCTAAGCCTTTAGTTATCATCTCTTCTTTATCTTTTCCAACAGTAGCATTACATATTGCAGTAGCAGCAGCATCTGCAAGGGTTGGACTTTTAGCAAAAACTGTAACTATATCAGCATTACCAAAACTTATAGAATGTCCAAAAGTAGCTGATGAACTACATACACCATAAATTTTTTTGTCTTTTATTCTAAATGCAATTTCTCCAGAAATCTTAGATTTTCCTGCATATAATCCTATTAAAACCTCCTTTCCCTTTAATGCTATATCCCCACCATTTTCAGCTACTACATACTTTGAAGGGATATTTTTTACAACAAACTCAGCAATTGCCCCTGCAACTGCTGCCATTGGTACAGTGTTTGTTTTAAAACCTGCTAAGGCCATTTCTTTTATAATTCCATAACCATCCACATTTATTGGCTCTAATGAATATAAAAATTCTGGATGTTTTATAATATAACTCTCTATCTCTACTCTACACTTTAATATTATTTCTTCTGCTAAATTAAAGTAATTGGGATTATCAACCACTAAATTAATTATACTTTCTTTAATAGCTATTTTTTTTCTGTATTTTTTCATAAATTTCAACCATTTTTAAATCATCTTTTAATTTTCTTCCTTTAGTAGTTAAATAATCCCCAACCATTAACCCATCTAAAGCTAATAAAGATAATGCTTGATAATCCCCTAAATATAATCTTCCTCCTGCTAATCTTATTTCTGCATTAGGATTAATAATTTTAAAAATAGCTATTGTTTTTAATATTTCGTCAATATCTAACATCTTTATTTTTCCAGTTTTTAGATATTGATATGCCTTAGTTCCTTCTATAGGATGAAATATATTTATTGGAATACTATCCACACCCAACTCTCTAAGCTCTAAAGCCAACTTTATTCTATCTATATAACTCTCCCCTAAACTAATAATTCCTCCACTACAAACCTCTAAACCCAATTTTTTGGCAGTTTTAATAACCTTTATTTTATCATCATATGAATGTGTAGAACAGATATTTTTAAAATAGTCCTTATTTGTCTCTAAGTTATTATGTATTCTTACATCTAATTTTTTTAATTCTTTTAATTCCTCTTTATTTAATAGTCCTAAAGAACAGCATATTTTTAAATTTGTCTCTTCTTTAATTTTTTCTATAGCCTCCAAAATTTTGTTAAATTCATCTTCATTTACTTTTTTTCCACTAACAACAATACTAAATCTTTCTACAACACCATCATACTTTTTAGCAGTTTCTAAAATCTCATTTATTGGTTTTAAAGGATAAATATTTATGTTTGTTTTATGATAAATTGATTGAGAACAATATATACAGTCCTCAGGACATTTTCCACACTTGGCATTAATAATAGAGCATAAACTTATTTTTTTAGAGCTATACTTATTAGCCAAAAATAGTAATTCCAAAGTTGATTTATTATTATATAAAAAAATAATGTCTTCCATTAACATAATAATCATACAAATTCAATATTATTAATAAATTTCTCACAATAGTAGCATCTTATTTTTAATGGTTCTTTTTTTTCAACTATAAACTTACCTTTAACTTTTTCAATATTGGTTATACAGTTTGGATTTGTACATTTAATTATTCCCTCTATTTCTTTGGGTAATTGTGCTTTAAATTTTTTAACAACTTTCCCATCTTTAATAATATTTATTGTAGCATCAGAGATTAGGGCTATTTTATTGACTTCATTCTCATCTAAAAAAACATCCTCTATTTTTAATATATCTTTTTTACCTTTATTTTTTGATGGTACATTAATGGCTATGGTTATAGTTTTGTCAGTTTTAATATTTAATGCCTTTAAAACAATTAATGCCTTTCCTGGAGAAATATGGTCTATAACAGTACCATTAATAATTTTTTTAACTTTTAACTCCATACTTCAAACCCTTTAAAAATAAATATATAAGAATATTTAAAATTTATTCTCTTTTAAACTCTTCAGGATTAAACTCTTCATAAGTTCCTACTCTTTCCTTTTGATGTTTTGGATTTTTTCTATCATGGTCTGCTTCTAACTGTTTTAAAACTGAATCTAATGAATCTTTTAATACATCAATAAATTCCCATCTAACATGCTCAGAAACATATCCTACGTCTTCCCCTTCAGCCTCTAATTTATTTGGAATTGAACCTTTAGGTTTTGCTTCACCAACATATAATTTATCAGGTGTCTTTACATAGGTAGTTATTTTATAGTAAGGAACTACTCCCTTGTCTCTTTCTTTTTTAATGTTAATTTTTATCCAGTGTATTTTTCCAGCATGTTTAACCATTTTTTTAACTTCAGTTGCAATAATTCTTTTAGCTAAGTCTTCAACATCTTTATCCATCTCTCCATGAATTTCTACTTCAATCATTGCCCCTTTCTTTAAATCTGCCAGATACTTAATAATATCATGTCTTGTAATAATACCTCTTAATTTATCTCCTCTAACAACAGGTATTCCCCTTATACTGTATTCTTTCATCAATCTTGCAGCCTCTGCAACACTTGCATCTGGGTCAATAGTTATAAGAGGAGAACTCATAATTAATTTAACTGGCTGCCCAAATCTTGGAACTTTCTCTCCTTTAACTTCTCCATATTTCATTCTTTGTTTTGGTTTAAAGACCTTTTTTAAAATATCTTCCTCTGTAACTATTCCTATAGGTTTTCCATCATCATCTACAACTACCAACCTTCCAATGTTGTTATCCCTCATTAATGCCCTTGCCTTACCAATAGAGTCATTTTCATTTATTGTTATAACAGGTCTTGACATTATTTTTTTAACATCAACATCTTTTAACAACTTACTTCTTGCAGCCCTTGAAATAATATCATAATCAGTAACTATTCCTACTAATACACCATACTTATTAACTATTGGTGCTGCTCTTTGACCACTATCAACCATTTCACAGATAGCATCTAAAACAGGAGTATCTTCATCAATACAGTGTGCTTTATACATTAATGTCCTAACTTCTTCCTCTGGATTTCTTGCTAATAATAAATCTCTCATAGTTACTAAATAGTATTCTTCCTTTCCATCCTGTTTATCAACAACTATTAAGTGATGGAAATTATTTTCATCCATTATTCCAATTGCTTTGGATATTGGAGTATCTGGAGTTATTGTTACTACATCTCTTGTCATTATTTCTTTAACTGGTTCATCAAACATAACTCTCACTCTTCTTTATTTTTTAAGATTTCAATTATAGCATTATCTACATTGTCCATATATATACCTATTTTATTAATATTTTCTATACATGATTTAAAATCTTTCCCTACAATTCCATTATTTCCTGGACACTTTGAATTTAATGATAAAAATATAGAAAATATTCCTGAAGCAATTTTTAAGGCACAGCCAACTTTTCCTCCATCACAAATAATTCCTGGTAAGTTGGCAGTGAAAGATTTAACAACTGTATCAATATCTTTATCTAAATAATAAGATAATCCTACCAATGCCCCTAAACCACCTCTATTTACACAGCCACACATAGCAGAGGTGTATCCAGAGTAATATGTTGAGTAAATTGTTGATAAGGCAGATAATGTTATAGATTTTATTAATCTATCTCTATCTTTATTGGTTATTTCATCATATGCAATAATTGGAACTGTTGCTGATAATCCCATATTTCCACTGCCTGCTATAGCCATGGCTGGCTTATTAATTCCTATCATTCTATTGTATATAGCAGAAATACTTTTTTCTAAGACATAGCTAAAAATTTCATCTTTAAAATCTATTTTTATAAAGTCTTCTGGAACTTTTGGATTAGTTAATGAATAATTAATTTCAATAACCTCATTAATAAGATTTTCAACATCTTTAGGAATATTTTCAATATATTTTAAAAAATTATTTAGATTTAAGTTTTTAAACTCATCTTTAATCTCTTTATTAATGTTATTTTTTTTGTATTCTCTTAGTTCAGATGTGTATATTTTATCTGCTTTAATAGTTATCTTACAATAAACTTTACCATTAACAACATTAATTTTTATTTTATCTTTAATATACTTCTCAAATTCTTCATCATATTTTTCAATTTCAAAAATTTTATTTTCATCTATACTTAACAGCCCTCCAACTATTGCTGGAATTATCCCAAATTTTCCAGTATTGGGAACACCAACAGCATAAGCATTTTTAAATACATCTTTACTAAGTGTTAATACTATTTCCTCAATATCCCAAATATTCTCTGGCTTAGCTTTAAAAGCTGCTTTTCCAATTAATAAGACCTCAGTACAACCCAAAGCTTTAAATATTTCATTCTTTAATATATTTGATATTATATCCATAAATTATCCCACTACAACTTTTTTAAATATCTATACCAATATTACAAAATTATAATAAATGATTATTAATATATGTTATTATTTATTGTAAATAGAGAGGTTATAAATATAATAATTTTAGATAATAAAAATAATAATGGGATACTATGGAGGGGTATATAATGGAGAAATTAATTAAAATATTTTCTGAATATTCTGACCCTAATGATATTATTAAAATTTTAGAAGAGTATGAAAGAGAATATCCTGATGAAAAAATTATTATTAAGTTTTTAAAAGGTTACTATTATGAGATGGTAGGAAAACTTAATAAGGCCATAAAAGAATATACTGAGATTTTAGAATTAAATAATAATCATTTATATGTAACACCCTTAAGATTAGCTAATGTTTATAAGGATATTGGAGAGTTTGATAAAGCTTTAGAGATGTATAACAAATTAATAAGAAACTTTAATTGTATTCATGCATTATATGGAAAAGCTGAAATACTATATAATATAGGAAAACTTAACGAGGCCTTGGAATATATTGATAAAGCCTTAAAAATTTATCCAAAATTTGTTAATGCTCTTCTATTAAAAGGAAAAATATTAATGTATTTAGGTAAAATATCTAAAGCTATTGAGGCATTAAATAAAGCTTTAGAAATAAATAGTAGTAATCTTGAAGCATATTATTTAATGGGAATAATACATTTAAAATTAAAAGAGTATGATGAAGCTATAGAAAAGTTTGATTATGTTATTGAAAGATGCCCAAACCATGTAGGGGCTATATTTGGTAAAGCATTAGCTTATGAAAAATTAGGTTTAATAAATAAAGCATTAGATATTTATGAAACAATCTTTAAGAAGCATATTATTGACTAAGGGATTTTATGATAGACATTTTGGAGGAACTTAATATTAAAATTGATGATTTAGTTGAATCAGGGATGGAACTATATATTGGAGATAAAAAAGAGAAAAATATAATTAGAGAAAAATTAAAGAACTTAATTATCTCCTCCTTAAAAAATCCAAATGTATATTTATTAATTTTAGCAGCTTACTTATTAGATAAAGAAGGGAAAAATAATAACTTACCTATTGACTATAATAGTGACCCAAATTATATTTATGTAGATGAAGTTATTGGAATTGCTATAGCTAATGAAATAGCAGGAACTAAAGCAATTTTTAACTTTAGATTTTATGATAAACATAAGCCAGGAGTTATAGGCAGGTTGGATAAAGAAGGATTTTTATTTATGGATGATGCCATTGCTGGATTGTTAGCTGGATGCATGAGTAAAGTCTTTGAATATCTTTAGGATAAAAACTCTTTTTCTTTTAGTATCTCAATAATTGTCTCCTTTAAGTACCCATCTTCACCAACAACACCATAAGGATAGATATAAACCCTATTATCTACATTAATTCTTGGATAATTCTCCTCAATAATTACATCCTCTAATAAACATCTATTTAAAAAATTGGCTGTCTTAGTAAGATTCATAAGTCTAGGCTTTTCATATGGAGGATTATTTTTTAAAAATTTCCATACAGTACCATAATAAACGATATAATCAGGATTAAAAAATAGATATATCTCTCCATGTATTTCCATAACTAAACTCCAAGAAAAAACACCTCTTGTAAAACCTAACAATCTACCTAAATATCCAGTTTTTGGATTGTTATAAAATACTTTAACAGTCCTTCCAACTATTCTGGATAATGCTTCTTTAATATGAATATTCTTTGGATTTGTTGGTAAGGAAGTTTTTGGAATAACATTTATAGGATAACAGTTATGTGGTTTAACCATATGTAAAGCTAAAAGAGGATAAAAATAGATTTGGTCTTTTTTATTTTTCATTACTATTCCTTCCAATGGACCATTAAAATCTACTTTTATTATTCTTCCCTTATATGTATTAAAGGATTTATTTAATGTAAATTCTGCAAACATATCCTTTCTTAGAGCATCTTTTGGCTTCAAAAAAATCCCCCTTTTCTTGTAAATTTATTAAAAAATTGAATATTAAGTATTTTCATCATATTTTGCACTTAATTTATCATTAACCTCTCCTTTTTTAATTGCTTCGAATAACTTAGATACTGAATTATTTGGTAAAACTATTAATACATCAAAACTTGCTCCAACATCACAAACTTCAAGTGTAGATTTAAAAGCCATAATAATATCATCATCTTTAATATTATTTTTTTCAAAAATTTCTTTTAATAATTCTTTACCTTTACCAATTTTAAAATCAGGAGGTGTCATAGTTAAACTTGTTTTCATAAAGTTAGCAAAAGAATCAACATAAGCAGATATTAATATATTACACACTTCATTAATTGCTGATATTTTCATCTCATCAAATTCATCTCCTTCAGCTTCCATTCCCATACCTAAAAGCATTGCATTTGCTAAACTTAAAGCTGAATCTTCAGAAAATATTAAAACCCCTGTTCCTGTTATATCTCCAGAAAAATCAATTTTTGTAATAATCTTTTTATCATCTCCAAACTCTTCTTTTATTTCATCAGGAGTTGCTAACTTTATATTAAAAACTTTTAATTTTGCAGTATATCCAGTCATATCATTAATAAAATTCATTGCTTTCTTTGAAGCATATTTTCCAACATTTTCTATTTTAGCCAAACATTCAAGGTCAAAATGGTCTGCAATACCTTTATCTTCCATACTTTCTCCTAAGGTTTTACTAACAATATTTTTAATTATAATCTCTAAAGATTTCTGAGAAATTTCAACATTTCCAATTTTCATGGTATCTCACAATGAGAAATTAATTTCTAAACATAGACATAAAAAAGTATATTTTAGAATTATAAAAATTTTATTAGTTATTCGTCATCTGGGAATAGTTTATTTAGTTCTTCTAAAACTTTCTGAGCTTGGAATGGTTTAACAATATAACCATCTGCCCCTGCTTCTATTGCCTCAATAACCTTCTGCTCTTGGTCTATAGAAGTACACATTACTATCTTTACATTTGGTAGTATCTTTTTTATTTCTCTTGTTGCAGTTATTCCATCCATTTCTGGCATTACTATATCCATTGTTATTAAATCTGGTTGTAATTCCTTAGCTTTTTCAATTGCTTCTTTACCATTTGAAGCTTCTCCAACAACTACAAATTTTCCTGTAGGTGTTAGGATTTTTTTTAAAATATTTCTCATAAATGCTGAGTCATCTACTATTAATGTTTTTACTATCTTTGGCATTTTTTCACCTCAACAATAAAATAGTAATAATTTTTTATAGAAAGTTAAAGATTAGATATATATAAGCTTTTCTTAGAAGTTAGAGACTATATAGTTTGTAACTGCTCTACCTTTTTCAGATAATTCTACTTCTTTTCTAACTCTTACCAATCTAACTAACCCCTTATCAATTAAATCATCTAAAATTCTCTCTACTTCATCAACATCCATATTTAACATTGTTGGTAACTCTAAAGAAGATATTCCTGAATATAATGCAACTAAAATTTCCTGTTCTTGAGGTGTTAATTTCTCTACTTCGCTCTTTAGTTTTTCACCACTCCACATTTCAGCAGTAAATTCAGCTGAAATATCCTCTTCAGATTTTGGTAGTAAGTCTTTAACAACATTTTTATATTTTGTTAAGTTAGCAATATATCTTAAGACAAATAATCTATCTTTGTTATCCAAGTATAAATATGATGTTATACTTTCATTACTTTTTATTTGTTTAATTTCTAAAACTTCAACTTCCTTATCATCAATTACTTTAGTTTTAATTCTTATTGCTTCAAGGTTTGTAAAGAGAGTATATATTTTTGGTTTTCCAGATTCATCATTTACTGCAACAGCCAAAATTTCTTTTGTTGAAACACCTGATTTAACAATTACAAACAGTAAATAACCATCCTCCCATTTTGCATTTGGATCTAAAGAACCTCCTTTCATTGCTGCATATTGTACTTTAACAGGTTTCTTGTTAAGAAGAACTTTAAATAATTTTAATAAAAATATTTCAATTGGTTTTCTTCCATAAATTGATGTTTCGGGGGCAAATCCTACCATTGTCTTATCCATTTCAGGAGGATGGAAAACTATTGAAGAGTGATAGGTAATATCTTCAAGAGTTGATTTAGCTATTTCAATTGCTTTTCTTGGTAAATCTGCCCCTACATCTTCAATATATTCTGTTTTAATTTTTAATTTTTTAGTAGGGAATATAAATTCTATACTGTCCTCATATAAATTAATATCAAGCTTCTCCCATTTTAATGCTGGATTTTTTAAAGTATATTGATTTAATAGGATTCCTTTACCATTAAATTTAGCAACCAACCTTGTCATATTTACCCCCAAAGTATTTTAAAGTAGTAAATTTATTTATTGTCTATTAAATATTTAATTATTAATAAAGATTTTGTATATGGGTGAGAGATATGCCAAGAAAAAAATCCTCAGAAAAACAGGCAGAAGTAAATATTGGAATGGTTGGACATGTTGACCATGGTAAAACAAGTTTAACAAAAGCATTAACAGGAGTATGGACAGATAGACATAGTGAAGAGCTAAGAAGAGGAATATCTATAAGATTAGGTTATGCTGATTGTGAGATAAGGAAATGCCCAAAATGTGGAACATATACAACAAAACAAAGATGTCCAAATTGTTTGGCTGAAACAGAATTTTTAAGAAAAGTATCTTTTGTAGATTCTCCTGGACATGAAACATTAATGGCTACTATGTTATCAGGAGCCTCATTAATGGATGGAGCTATATTGGTTATAGCTGCAAATGAACCATGTCCTCAACCCCAAACTAAGGAACATTTAATGGCTTTGGAAATATTAGGAATTGATAAGATTATTATAGTCCAAAATAAAATTGATTTAGTTAGTGAAGAGCAAGCATTAGAGAATTATGAACAAATAAAAGAATTTGTTAAGGGTACTATTGCTGAAAAAGCTCCTATAATCCCAATTTCAGCTCATCATGAGGCTAATATTGATGTTCTTCTTAAAGCTATACAAGATTTTATACCTACTCCAAAAAGAGACCCTAAAGCCACTCCAAGAATGTATGTTGCAAGAAGTTTTGATATTAATAAACCAGGAACTCCAATTGATGAAATAAAAGGAGGAGTTTTAGGAGGAGCTATTATTCAGGGAGAATTTAAAGTTGGAGATGAAATTGAAATTAGACCAGGAATAAAAGTAACTGAAGAAAATAAAACTTTTTGGAAACCATTAAGAACTAAAATTGTTTCTCTTGCTGCTGGAAATGTAAAACTAAAAAAAGCACATCCTGGAGGTTTAATAGGTATAGGGACAGAATTAGACCCTTATTTAACAAAATCAGATGCCTTAACTGGAAGTGTTGTAGGTTTGCCAGGAACATTACCACCAATTAGAGATAAAATAACTATTAGAGTTCATTTATTGGATAGAGTAGTTGGTAGTAAAGAAGAGCTTAAAATAGAGCCATTAAGAACTGGAGAAGTACTAATGTTAAATGTAGGTACTACAACAACAGTTGGAGTTATAACCTCAGCAAGGGAGGATATAGCAGATATAAGACTAAGAATTCCAATATGTGCTGATATTGGTGAAAGAGTAGCAATAAGTAGAAGAGTAGGGTCAAGATGGAGATTAATTGGTTATGGTATAATTGAGGGGTAAATAATGATTGAATTTTTATTAAAAGATAAAGATAGAATAATAAAAAAAATTCAAGAACTTAAGGATATTAACTATAATATAAATGAGTATTGGATTTCTAAGAACTTTGAAGAAAATGAGGCAACATTTGCAGCAGGAGATGGTAGTTTAAATAAAATTGATTATTTATCCTTTACCTTTTTTGGAGTAGGGGCTGTAAATTACATACATTCAGAAAAAATAGAAGAATTTAAAAAATGTTTTATATTTGATATAGCCCACCCTCTTGAAATAGAAAAAAAATTAAAAATTTTTATGCTAACTTTAGAGTTGAAGTTGGCTTACTATTTATTAAAAAATATAGATGATGTTGATTATTATTTATTTGATGGTTCTCTCTATTCATTATTAATTTCCACTAAAGCAGACCTTCCTAATAATTTAAAAGAGAGGTACTTATCCTATTATAAAGAAAGAAAAAAGATAATTGAGGATGAAATTAAATCTGGAAACTTTAATATTAATTATGAATTTTGGGATGTTGATTATATGATAATTCTAAAAAAGATTTTAGAAGAGTTTAAAGATAGATTAATAGGAATCTCTAAAACATCAAAAATTAATGTTTATTTTGATGTAAATGTCCCAGATATATCTATCTTTACAAGATTTACAAAAGGGGAAGGTTATTCAAAACCATTAAATTTAATTGATGTTATTGGAAATTTAAAAAAAGAGAGACATGAAAGGTTAAGTTCTATAATTAAGAGTATCAACTATTTAAGAGAGTTTAATATAAATTTAGAAAATATCTATCTACAGTTTGTTAGAGTAGAAAAAAATGGTTGTATTTTGGGATTAACAAGTTTTAAAAAAACAAGTCCTGACATATTAGAAGGTTTAAAGAGAATATCAATAGATGGATATCCATATATCTTAAAAGAAGCTCATAAAAATGTTGAGATAAACAATAAAACAATAAATAAATTTGCTAAAATTGTAAAAATTGATGACCCTGTAGCAAGATATATGCTAAAAAGGTGAAAAAATGAGATACTTAATTACAACTGCTTTGGCTTATACTAATGGACCTCTACATTTAGGGCATGTTAGAAGTACATATATCCCAGCAGATATATTATATAAATATTTAAAACTTAAAGGGGAAGAAGTTATTCATATTGGAGGTACAGACAACCATGGTGTTCCTATATTATTAAGAGCAGAAAAAGAAAAAAAGAATCCTGAGGAGATTGTTGAATTTTATCATAAAGCAATAAAGGAAGATTTAGATTCTTTAAATATTGGGTTTGATGCATTTGGAAAGACACATAGTGAGATACATATAAAAACAGCTCAAGAATTCTTTTTAAAGTTATTGGAAAATGGATATATCTATGAGAAAGAAATAGAACAATTTTATTGTGAATCATGTAAAAAATTTCTTCCAGATAGATATGTTGAAGGAATTTGCCCTTACTGTGGAGGAGAAGCAAGAGGAGACCATTGTGAAAGTTGTGGAAGACATTTGGAGCCATTTGAATTAAAAGAACCTTACTGTGTATTATGTGGTGGAAAACCAGTTATAAAGAAAACAAAACATTACTTTTTTAAGTTAAGTGCTTTAAAAAAAGAGTTGGAAGAGTATATAAAAAATGCAGATGAAATGCCTGAACATGTTAAAAATCTTGCATTAAATTGGATAAAAGAATTAAAAGATTGGGATGTATCAAGAGATATATCTTGGGGAGTTCCTATCCCTAATAGTAATCAAGTTATGTATGTTTGGCTTGAAGCTCCAATAGGATATATTAGTTTTACAAAAATGTTAGGAGATATTTGGAAAAAATACTGGTTTGATAAAGATACAAAAATATACCATTTTATTGGAAAGGATATAACAGTACATCATGCAGTATTTTGGCCTGGAATGTTAATAGCACATGGCTCTTATAATCTACCTACAGCAGTGGTTAGTGGAGGATATCTTACATTAGAAGGAAAAAAAATGAGTACAAGTAAAAACTGGGTTATTTGGATTAAGGACTTTGTTAAAGAATTTGAACCTGATTATTTAAGATACTATTTAATTATGGCTGCTCCTCTCTTTAAAGATTGTGATTTTTCATTTGATGACTTTAAAGCAAAGATAAACAATGAACTTATTAACATAATTGGAAACTTTACCCATAGGGTACTTACATTTACATATAGAAAATTTAAGAAAATTCCAATTGTTAATAACTTAGAGAAAGAAGATAAGGAATTTTTAAATTATATAGATAATAAAATTAAGGAATATGATAAATTAATAAGAGAATTTAAATTTAGGGATGCTTTGGTTAGTGTATTACATATTGCTATAGAAGGAAATAGTTATTTCCAAAAGATGGAACCATGGAATATTAAAGATGAAGAAAGATTAAAACAGATATTATATACATGTTGTAGAGCGGTTAAAACTATATCCTACTTACTTTATCCATACATGCCAAAGAAATCTGAAGGGTTATTAAATATTATGAATGAGAAATTAGATTTAGAACTAAGAGGAAATAAATTAAATAAACCAAAGATTATTTTTAAAAAGATTGATGATGAAAAGATTGAAAAAATGAAAAATAATTTATATAAAAATATAAAGAAGGATGAGGAGGAAATAATGAATCAAATAACTATTGATGACCTTGCTAAAATAGAGTTAAAAGTAGGAAAAATTATTAATGCAGAAGATATTCCAAAATCAAAAAAATTATTAAAGGTTATTGTAGATTTAGGAGAAGAAAAAAGGCAAATAGTAGCAGGCATTAAAGGATACTATTCTCCAGAGGAGTTAATTGGAAAAAAGGTTATAGTTGTTACAAATTTAAAACCTGCTAAGTTATGTGGAGTTCTTTCAGAAGGGATGATTTTAGCAGCTGAAGATGAAAATACTGTTTCATTATTAACTGTTGATAAAGATGTAAAAGAAGGAAGTAAAGTAAGATAATATTTATTATTTTAATTCTTTAAATACTTCCTCAAATATGTTAATTGTCTGATTTAATATTTCATCATTATGTTTTATTGAGACAAAACAGCACTCAAATTGAGAAGGTGGGATAAATATATTTCTTTTTAATAAGTTATAGAAATATTCTATAAATTTATTTATATCACTTTGTTTTGCAATTTCATAATTGATAACTTCTTTATTATTAAAGTATATCTGAAACATTGATGCTATTTGATAAACTTTAGCTTTAATATTATATTTATCTACCAACTCTCTTAAAGTATTTGCCAATATTTCAGCAGATTTTTCAGTTTTTTTATAAAAATTGTCATCTAATTGCTTTAGAGTGGCAATTCCAGCAGTTATGGAAATAGGATTTCCATTAAAAGTTCCAGCTTGATAGACATTTCCTAATGGTGAAAGATGTTCCATAATTTCCTTTTTTCCAACTAATGCCCCAATTGGAAAGCCTCCCCCTAATATCTTTCCTAAAGTGGCTAAATCAGGAACTACATTATAATACTCCTGAGCCCCACCTCTTGCTAATCTAAATCCTGTTATTACTTCATCAAATATTAATAAAATATCATTTTCCTCAGTTATTTCTCTTAAAAATTGTAAAAATCCATCCTTTGGTAAGATACATCCAACATTTCCCATAACTGGTTCAACAATTATAGCTGCTAAATCTTCCTTATTTTCTTCAACAGCCTTTTTAACTTTATCCTCATCATTAAATGGAACTAAAATAGTATTTTTTGTTACCTCTTCTGGAATTCCTGCAGAGTTAGGAATACCATGAGTTAAAGCCCCACTCCCAGATTTCACTAATACATAATCATGAGCTCCATGATAAGCTCCATCAAACTTTATAATCTTTTTCTTATTTGTATATCCTCTCGCTAACCTTATTGCTGATAATGTAGCTTCTGTTCCTGAATTTACAAATCTTACCATCTCTGCACATGGAACTCTATTAACCACTTCCTTAGCTAATATAATCTCTTTCTCAGTTGGACAACCATAAGCAAATCCTTTATATAGTTGTTCCTCAACTTCTTTTATTACTAACTCATTGGCATGTCCTAAAACCATTGGTCCATATGCTAAACAATAATCAATATATCTATTTCCATCAACATCATATAAAAAACAGTCCTTTGCCTTTTCAACAAAAAATGGATATGGCTTAAAATATCTTACAGGACTATTTACTCCACCAACTAAATATTTCTTAGCCTCATCAAATAATTGTTTGGATTTTTCTCCAATCATATATATCTCTCCTTAATTTTTTATTTAATGTATAATTATTTTTATTAAATAAAAAATTTATTAGGTGATTATGATATGTCAAAAACTAAAGATTATACATTAAAAAAATTAATTAAAGAGTTAAAAACAAAAAAAGGTAAAGGTACAGAATTAATTAGTTTATATATCCCAGCAGGTAGAAGAATATCTGATGTAGCCCAACATTTAAGAGAGGAAATGAGTCAGGCAGCTAACATTAAAAGTAAAAGTACAAGAAAAAATGTTCAGGCAGCTATAGAGTCAATTTTACAAAGATTAAAACTTTTAAAAGAACCTCTGGAGAAGGGTGTAGTTATATTTTCTGGAATGGTCCAAAAAGGTGGGCCTGGAACTGAAAAAATGGAAACTTATGTTATTGAACCACCAGAACCAATTAAAACATATATATATAGATGTAGTTCTGAATTTTATTTAGAACCATTGGAGGAATTTTTAGAAGATAAAGATGCTTATGGAGTTATTTTAGTTGATAGAAATGAGGCAACTATTGCATTGGTTAAAGGAAGACAGATTCAAATATTAAAAAGATTAACAAGTGGAGTTCCTGGAAAGTTTAAAGCAGGAGGACAGTCAGCAAGAAGATTGGAGAGATTAATTGATTTAGCAGCTCATGAATTTTTACAAAGAGTTGGACAAAAGGCAACTGAGCAATTCCTTCCAATCTTACAAGAAAAAAAATTAAAAGGAATATTAATAGGAGGTCCAGGAAATACAAAACTTGAATTTGTCAATGGAGATTATTTACATCATGAATTAAAAAGGATAGTTTTAGATACCTTTGATTTATGTTATACTGAAGAGTGGGGTGTTAGAGAACTCTTAGAAAAAGCTGCTCCATTATTAAAAGATGTTGAATTAATGAAAGAAAGAGAAGCTGTTCAAAGGTTTTTAAAAGAGTTAATAAAGGATGATAGTGGTCTTGCAATATATGGAGAAAAAGAAATATTAAATGCTCTTCAAATGGGAGCTGTAGATACATTAATTGTTTCTGAAGAATTAGAAAAATATAGAGTAAAAATAAAATGTAATAATTGTGATTATGAAGAGGAAAAGATTGTTGATAAATTAGAACTTCAAAAACTTGAAAATGAGATTAAAAATAAAGAATGTCCAAAATGTGGAGGTGCTTTAACTATAGCTGATAAACAGGACTTTATTGAATATTTAGAGGAACTATGTGAATTGTCAGGCACTAAGTTGGTTCCTGTAAGTAGTGAGACAGAAGAAGGAGCAACAATATTAAAAGGTTTTAAAGGAATGGCTGGAATATTAAGATATAAAATTTAAATCCTACCCCCCTGTTGGCCCACACTCCTGATGTGGCAGATGCCAAAGATGAGGGAGTGTCGGATGCAGGGGGGACATTTATAATTTTTTCTATAATTTTTCAGCTCTTAAATCTATTGTTTGATTTATTCCTGGTCCTGTTGAAATAATAGTTACTGGAACCTTTGTAACATCTTCAATTTTTTCAATAAAATCTCTTGCTTTTTTTGTTAATTTATTGTATTCTTTTACTCCATAACATTCTTTATCATATTTGTCTAATCCTGTTATTGCTATTTGAGTAGCTCCATTTAATTTACAGGCTTTTTTAGCCATTTCAAAATCAAAATATCCAACTCTTCTCCTTCTTCCAGTAACTGTTCCATACTCTACTAATCCCAATTTTTCAGCTTATTCCTCAGACATTTCTGTTGGAAATGGTCCTGCTCCTACTCTTGTAGGAAAACTTTTAAAAACAACTAAAACATCATCTACTCTTGTAGGACCTATTCCAACATCTGCTGCAAAACTTGAGGCAGTTGTATCTTTAGAAGTAACATAAGGATATGTTCCATAATATAAAGATAAAAAAGTTCCCTGAGTTCCTTCTATTAATACATCTTTATCATTATCCAAAGCATCATTTATTAAATCAGATACATCTCCTAAAAATTCCTTTAATTCTTCTATATCTTTAGCCTGTTTTAGAACTCTTAAAACTCTATCAACATTTGCAGGTCCACAACCACTTCCAGTAGTTCCTATTTCTTTGGCTAGATGTTCATCTTTTTTATCCATAATTTTGTGTTTTTCTTCAATAATTCCAGCTCTATAATCAACTATTAACCTTTCTTTAACCTTAAATTCTTTTAACATTTCTATCTCTTTTAATAAAACTTCTGGGTCAACTAAAACACCTGCACCAATTGCAAGTGTTGCATCTTTATGAGGAAAACCTGTTGGAATCATTCTTATACCATAACTCTTTCCACCTACATTTACAGTATGCCCTGCATTTGGACCTACTCCTCCTCTGGCTATAATATTTGGTTTGTCCTTACTACAAATATAGCTAATAACTTTCCCTTTTCCTTCATCTCCCCATTGACCCCCAACTATAATTAAACAGGACAAAAAACTCACCTCAAAATAAAATTAAACCTTTAAATTTCTATAATTTTTATACTATATAAGGATTTAGGATATTACATTAAATTATTAAATACTGTTTGGTAATATAATAATGAGAAATTTTAAGGTGAAATGATGAAGATTTATCTAAATGGTAAATTTGTAAATAAAGAAGATGCAAAAATATCTGTTTTTGACCATGGTCTTTTATATGGAGATGGAGTTTTTGAAGGGATTAGAGCTTATGATGGAGTTGTTTTTATGTTGAAGGAGCACATTGATAGATTATATGATTCTGCCAAATCTATATGTTTAAATATTCCTTTATCAAAAGAAGAAATGATAGATGTAGTTTTAGAAACATTAAAAGTTAATAATTTAAGGGATGCATATATCAGGTTAGTAGTAACAAGAGGAGAGGGTGACCTTGGTTTAGACCCAAGAAAATGTAAAGAACCAAATATATTTTGTATAGCAATACCTATGCCTCCATTGTTAGGTGAGGATGGAATAAGGGCTATAACTGTCTCTGTTAGAAGGTTACCAGTAGATGTTTTAAATCCAGCTGTAAAATCATTAAATTATCTAAATAGTATATTAGCAAAAATTCAGGCTAATTATGCAGGAGTTGATGAAGCATTTTTATTAGATGATAAAGGTTTTGTTGTTGAAGGTACTGGAGATAATATATTTGTTGTTAAAAATGGAGTTTTAAAAACTCCTCCAGAATATCAAAGTATTTTAAAGGGAATAACCAGAGATGTTGTTATAGAACTTGCTAAAGAGGAAGGTATTGAGGTTAAAGAAGTTCCTTTAACATTGCATGATTTATATACTGCTGATGAATTATTTATTACTGGTACTGCTGCAGAAATTGTTCCAGTTGTTGAAATAGATGGTAGAATTATAAACAATAAGAAAATAGGAAATATTACAAAACTATTAAGAGAAAAGTTTAAAGAAATTAGAACAAAAAGAGGTATTAAGGTGGAATAAATGAGCTTCATACAAAATTTATTTGCTGAAAGAATTGGAGGAAAAAAGTTTGGAAAAGAAGAGGTTATATATAAATTTGAAAAAATTAAAAGAGCTAAGCAGGAAGCTATGAAAAAACATCCTGATATGGAATTAATTGATATGGGAGTTGGAGAACCTGATGAGATGGCTGATAAGGAGGTTATAGAAGTTTTATATAAAGAAGCTCAAAAGTGGGAAAATAGAGGATATGCTGACAATGGAATTCAGGAATTAAAAGATGCTGTTCCTGAATATCTGGAAAAGGTTTATGGTGTTAAAGATATTGACCCTGTGAATGAGGTCATACACTCAATTGGTTCAAAAAGTGCCTTGGCATATTTGCCATCTGCATTTATAAATCCTGGAGATGTTATGCTCATGACTGTTCCAGGTTATCCTGTTATGGCTACACATACAGAGTGGTATGGAGGTAAAGTTTATAATCTCCCACTATTAGAAGAAAATAACTTTTTGCCAGATTTAGAATCAATCCCTAAAGATATCTTAAAAAAAGCTAAATTATTATATTTAAACTATCCAAATAACCCAACAGGGGCACAGGCAACAAAAAAATTTTATAAGGAAGTTGTTGATTTTGCCTTTGAGAATGAAATAATAGTTGTAAATGATGCTGCTTATGGGGCATTAGTTTATGATGGAAAACCATTATCATTTTTATCTGTAAAGGATGCTAAAGAGGTTGGTTTAGAAATTCATAGCTTCTCAAAGGCATTTAATATGACTGGTTGGAGGTTGGCCTTTTTAGTTGGAAATGAATTATTAATAAAGGCATTTGCAACAGTTAAAGATAACTATGATAGTGGTCAATTTATTCCTATTCAAAAGGCAGGAATATACTGTCTAAAGCATCCAGAGATTACTGAAAGAGTTAGACAAAAATATGAAAGAAGATTAAGAAAAATGGTTAAGATTTTAAATGATGTTGGATTTAATGCAAAAATGCCAGGAGGTACATTCTACTTATATGTTAAGTCACCTAAAAAAGTAAATGGTATTGAATTTAAAACTGCTGAATACTTTTCACAATTTTTAATTAAAGAAAAACTTATTTCAACTGTTCCATGGGATGATGCTGGAAGTTATTTAAGATTGGCAGCATGTTTTGTTGCAAAAGATGAAAATGGAAATCCTACAACAGAAGAAAAATATGAAGATTTAGTTTTAGAAGAATTTAAAAGAAGATTGGAAGATTTAGATTTTGAATTTTAATTATCTTTTTCTATATATATTGAATAGGTTGGAAATGCCATTTCTATATTTTTCTTATTAAACTCTTCTTTTATTTTTAAATTAATATCACTAAGAGCATTTAAATAATAATCAAATCCCATATTTCTTATATAATATTCAACTCTTAAATTTAAAGACCAATCTCCATATTCAACAAAATGAACTCTATATGGTGGAAGAGTGGCAGGATGCTCTTCTATTATTCTTTTTATAATCTCTATAGCCATTTTAATTTTTTCTGGAGGTGTTGAATATGTTAATCCGATAGTTACTAAAACTCTCCTTCTGTCCCTAACTGAAAAATTTTCAATTTCTGCCTCTAAAATTTTAGAATTTGGAACAATTATTAAAGAATAGTCAAAACTTCTAATTTTTGTAGTCCTTAACCCAATCTCCTCAACAATCCCCTCAAAATTATCTACCTTAATCCAATGACCTATAATAAATGGTTTATCAACATATATTAAAATTCCTGCAATAAAATTTTTGATAACATCCTGCATAGCTAAAGCAATAGCTAACCCTCCAATACCTAAACCTGCCAGTAAAGCTGTTATATCATATCCTACAGAACTTAAAGCAAATAGTATTCCAAAAATGATAATTAAGAGTTTTATAAGTTTTTTTAATGGTACTATAATATGGTCATCAAGTTTTGAGTCTGTTTTTTTGATATAAGGCTCAACATAACAGTTAATAATAGAATCTACTAATTTGTATAGAAACAAAGTAAATAAAATAATTGTAAGAGCTTTATATCCATTTGTTATTAAAATTAAAATATTTTGTTGAATAGGTAAAAAGAAGATTCCAAAATAAATAAAGGTAGAGATAATAAATATATAAATAGGCAATTCTAAAGAAGAATATAAAATATCATCAAGTTTTGTTTTAGTCTTTAATGTTAATTTTTTTAGAATATTTTTTAAAATTTTATTAGTTATAAAACTTAAAATTAAACCTAATATAGCAAATAATGAAAATATAGCTATTCTATAAATTAAATCATCTATTGCCATAATCATCATTGATTAATATACTGGAACAGATAATCCTAATACTTTTGCAACAAGCATTTTTGTTAGATATGCAACAATTGCACAAATCCATAAAGTAATTATAAAATGAAGTATTCCAACATATTTATGTCCTCCATCCATAATTTTAATTAAATATCCTGAAATAGCTGAATAAGCTACCAATGTAGCAAATATAATATATTCAACGATTCTTAAATTTCTTGCAGGCATAACATTAATAATTTGAATAACAGTTTCTGGGATATTTAAAGAACCATATAAATAGTTAATCATATTTGCAACCCCTAAAGAGGCATATAATGCTAATGTAATTCCTGCTGCCAATCCAAATACAACACCAACAAATTGCTGAACATTTTGATACTTTGATTTTCTTAACTGAACAATTTTACGAAAGTTGTTACTAATAATTTCAGATGCTGTTTTAGCATCTCCTCCAAAATAAATACATCTTGAAAACATATCTGAAAAAAGTTGAATTAAATAACTACAAGACTCAAATCCAAAATATCTCCAGGATTTATTTGTATTTATACTTAAAGCCAGTCTTTTATATAATCTTTGAATATCTCTTGTTAAAGGTCCAAAATCATGTTTAGCAAGGTATCCTAAGGATTCAACCATCCCTCCTCCTTTTGCACTTACTGAACCTCCTAAAGACCTTAAAAATTCTGGAAATACATATTCTTTTCTTTTAACTTTTTCCTCTTCTAAGTATGCAATTATCCCAGCAATTGCTAATGGTGTAAATCCTAATGCAACAATAATCATATATGGAATACTGTAAAATGGTTTTATTAATGCAATATATTTAGCCCAAATTAAGAATCCAAACCATATTATAGTTAATATAATAGATATGATTAACCATTTTCTTAATTTTAAGTCTGTTTCAGTTGGTTTTTTACCAGTATGCCATAATCTATCAAATGTTAATTTATTTTTTATTAAAATTATTATTAAACTTTCAACACCAATAAATCCCAACAATCCTAATGTGGTCATAAATATAAAATCAAATGGTAATAAAAAAGGAACTAAAATTGCAAAAGATAAGAAAAATGCTAATGATGTCATAGCACTAACATACAGCTCTTTATACATATCTAAAGAATATAACATTCTTTTATAAAATGCTGCAAAATCATCCATAACAATATCCTGTTCTTTAATTAAAAATTCTTTAAGTTCTTCTCCACTATCAACAGCATAAGCTAATCTATCTAAAAAATCTGAAAATTCTTTACTTGGAGTTCTATTTGCTAAAAATCTACAGGCCTCTGCTAATGACATTCCCCATTTATCAACTAAAACATACAATTTTCTTGCCTCTTCAGCAAGTTCTCCTAACTCCTCTTTTTCTTCAGATAATATTTTTAGAAGTTCTTTTCTATCTAAATCTGTAATTGAGAGAGTACCAAATTTTGATATAAATATATGTAATCTTTCATTGATTTTTGTCCTTTTTTGGTCCAAAATAATATATGGATAACCTAAAGCACTACCGATAATTAACAATGGTAACAATAAATAGAAATATAACAAATAACCACTAAAAAATTTAATACCTATAATTATAAGTATAATTGAGACAATAAATGCAGGGAGTAAAACTTTTAATACATACTCTCTTGGCTTCCACCCAATTCTTTGAAGTAAATGAATCACAATCCCACCAAAAAAAATCTAAATGGTAAATGGTAATCCTTCTAAACCTTTCTCATAAAATGTCCAGATAATGTCTCTTACTTGATAATAATCAAATATCTCATGGGCTATCATTTCATCTAATATTTTAGCCCTTAATTCCAATTCATTATATATATCCCTAACATCTTCATATCCTGCAGCTTTAGCAATTTTTTCTTCAAGTATGTAACTATTATTTTTTCCAGTAAATACATGTCTATCTTTATCAGGCTCCCATTGGAAAACTCCTCTTGTTATAACCCCATCAACTTCTTTATAGTACCCTTCTATTTCTTCGATTGTAACTACTCTTCTTAAAACTTTACCTCTTTGATAAACTGCTAATTGGAATAATGCTACATTTAAGTTATCCATAAAAGTTAATGGTACATTTATTGGTTCTCCGCTTAATCTTTGAATCATTTTTCTAACATTTGCTGCGTGGAAAGTTGAAAGAACTGGGTGACCTGTTTGCATAGCTTGGAATGCAACAGCTGCCTCGACACTTCTAATTTCTCCAACTATAATATAGTTAGGTCTTGACCTTAAAGCAGCTCTTAATAAGTCAAATAATGTAACTCTACTTTCTTCTGGCCCTCTTTCTCTTGTAATTAATTGCTGCCATACTGGATGAGGTGGCTTAACTTCTGGAGTATCCTCACATGAGAATATTTTAGAGTCAGGTTTAATAAATGGAAGTATAGCATTTAAAGTTGTTGTTTTTCCTGATGCTGTTTCTCCACAAATAAAAATACTCATACCATATTCCAAACATAACCATAAATAAGCTGCAATTTCTGTAGAAAATGTACCCCAACTAATTAATTGTGTAACACTAATAGGAACATCTGTAAATTTCCTAATAGTAAATGATGGACCTTTTGGAGAGACATCTGTAGAATAAACTATGTTAATTCTTGAACCATCTGGAAGTGCCCCATCAACAATTGGATGAGCATCTGAGACAGGTCTACCCATTCTTTCTCCAAGATTTTTTAAATAATTGGCAAGTTCTACCTCATCTTCCCAAGTAATATTTGTGGGAAGCATACCAAATATTTTATGAACAACATGACAATTTTTTGGCCCAATGACATGAATATCTTCTAAATATGGGTCTCTTGATATTGGTTCAAGAGTACCTAAACCTATTAAATCTCTCTTTAGAAGATAAAGATATTTTTCTCTTTCACTTGGAGTTATTTCGACTCTTGTATCTACATATCCAATAATTTTTTTAAAAAAAGTTTTTTCTGGAATTTCTTCAACTACTTTTGTACATCTATTAAATAATCTAATAATAATCTCTTCAAATTCTTCAGGACTTCTAGGAGTGTCTTCATAAGGAGCTAATTCTAAAATTCTGTCTAATATTAACCTATATTTAAATTTCTCTTCAGGAGTTTCTAATTTTGGCTCTATAACTATATACTTAGTTCTTGTTTCAGGAGTTCCAAATATATGTATAAAAATTGGGTCCCCAATAGGATATATAATATTAGGATATTTAATTTCTTTTAACTCTCTTGAGAGAACTGTTAAAAAATCTGGTATTTTTAAATAAATTCTCTTAAAGTTTTCTATATATTTCCTTAAATGGGGATTTCTATTCATTGCTTCTCTTAGTTCTGCTTCACTCATAAAATCACCAAAAATAAATTTTAAGCAATTGAAGCAATTTCCACAGCAATACCAATTTTAGGTTCTACTCTAAATACTATTTGTTTTTGATAGACTCCTGGAGCCATATTATATTTTAAAATTTTTGCTAAATTTTTTATTTTACCTGCAAATTCAAAAACTTCAGTTTTAATTAAAAGAGTTGCTGAAGACCTAATAATTGTTAAAACTTCTTCACTTAATTCTTTAGGATTAATAGTGCAAATTATAATTTTTTTTAAAGCAACAATTCTTTTAAAAAATGCCATTAAGTCATTAACACTTACTTCACTTGCATCATTAGCTATTAAAGAAGATAATGAATCAAAAATAATAACATCTTTCTCATAAAATACTCTTGTTTCCATAACTTTTTTTAAAAAACCATCTTTCTTTTTATTATCTGCAATTAATGGATATACAGGAATGTATAATAAAGCTCCTGATAATAATTTTTTATTAATTTTATAGTCTAATGATTCCATCTGTCTTATAAATTCCAAAGTAGTTAATTGTGTTGAGATATAGGTAACAGAATGTCTATTTTGTAAAAATCCATATGCTAATCTTTGACATAAAACAGATTTACCAGAACTTTCTTCACCTTCAATTACAACTAAACTTCCATATGGAATTCCCCCTCCAATTCTTTTATCTAAATCATCTCTACTTAGCTCAATTTTTGCAATTTCCATTTTAAACACCTTTAGGTAATATACCCAATAATCTCTATTGTAATTCCTACATCAGAAACTACTCTAATTCTATGCCAACCTGATGTATTATATGAAACATTAATTATTCCAACTTGTCCAGGATATAGATATTGATTATCTGGAGATACCCCAGTAATTTGAACAATATTACCATCAATAACTACTGTAAAGGTAGATGTAGACATTATAATCGGATCTTTTCCTGTATTTTTTATATACAATGTTGTTATTCCTAAAGTAGGGTCTCTTGGAATACTATTTGGGTCATTTGCAATGATAAAATCTTGAGACAATTTTTCAGCTAAAGAATTTCCTTTTTTTTCTAAATTTAATGATATTTTATAACTTGAAACCATTAATACACTAACAACCAATCCCGCAATTAACAATACAGCAACAAATAATACAATCTCAGATAATGCATTTGATGCCAATAAAAATCACCACTTATCCATAATAATATTTATTTCCTGTATTAGATATTATACATATTCTTTTAGGTTGTGACCAATTAATAACAAATTTTGCTGATGAAAGAGGGGCTAAATAGTGCTGACTTACTGATATATTACTCCATGGGACTATATCGCCATCAAACAATATTGTAAATTTATACAGATCTAAAACTGTTGAGCCGTTATTATAAATAGTTATATTTGTTTGTGTTGCAGTAGAGACCACATTAGTTATAACAACTTTCTCATGTATCTTACTGTTTATATGATTATAAAAGTAATCTAAAGAGTTATATAATTGATTAAATTGACTTTCTGTTGTTGTATAAATATATGCCCCAGCGATTAGAATTCCAATAATTATAACAGTAAATCCAATAACGGAACTAAATCCCATAAAATTGTTCAGCCCCCTTCTTAATTTTTCTTAATTCCCATTCTATTTTATCTAATAACTCAGCAGATATTTGCTTACCATTTAATCTTTCTATTATTAACAAAGAGATTATATGGTCTGCTAAACTTAGTTTTCCTGAATTATCTACAACTTCCTCATCTACTCTTATTCCCTTAAGATATTTTAATAATTTTGCTAATGCTTTTTCTCCCAACCAACCTAACATATAATAAAATTCTAATACATCAGGTACATTTTCTGTTCCTACTTTTTCAGCTAAATATTCAATCCATTTTAATGTTAATATAATCCCTTCTGGAGTATCAGGAATATCATTAAGTTTAGCAGGTCTATGGATTTCTAATAATTGAGTTACTGAAGGTTCCATAAAATATCCCCTCCTTAAATTGTTTGTAATTCTAAGACCCATTTTTTAATTCTTCTTAATTCAATTTCCAATAACTCTAATGTTTCGGGGTCTATTGGTCTATTGGCTAATTTTTCAATATATAACAATGATGTTATATGCTCACTTGGGGTTAATTTGTCTCTTGGTTTAATCTCTTCAACATTAATCATAATTCTTAAGTTTTTAGCTAATCTTAATAACTTTAAAACTACTTTATTAGATATCCATCCTATTTTATTATAGTAGTCTAAAATATCTGGCAAATTAGACATACCTACTCTATTAACTAAAAATTCTAACCATTTAAATGCTAATGCTATATAAACAGGGTCTTCTGGAAAATCGTTTAATCTATATTTCTTTTCTTCTTCAAACATATCCTCACCCTTAACCTCACCCATTTCAGATATTTCTTTTATTTCTTTAGATAATTCGTAACCTTCAGTGAATTCTTTCTCTTCAAAACCTTCTTTATACATTTCCTCAGAAGGAGCCTCACTAATTGCTTCTTCTTTTAACTCTTCTTCAATTTTTTCAGATTCCTCTTTAGGAGTTTCAATAATACTCTCTTTAGGAGCCTCAGATATAGTTATAGGTTCTTCTGCTTCAACAGATTCTACTTTAACACTACTAATATCTTTTTTGGAAACTTCTTTAGATGTATCTATAGATTCTTTAACAATTTCTGGAGTTTCCTCAACACTTTCTAATTCCTCTGACAATTTTGAAGATACTGCAACTGTTGTTAATTTCATTATTGTATCTAACTTTTGCTCTAAAGATTGTAGTTTTTTAGTCAATTCTTCAGTTTTATCTTCTTTACCTCTTGTTAATACTTCTGATATTCTTTCAACAATTCTATCTAATTGTCTTTTAGTAACTTTTTTTCCTCTTAAATTATTTTTTAATAGAAGAATAACAAATGAGGGAAGTTTATTTTTAAGATTATTTAAATATTCCTCAATTTCATCATCAGTTAAAAATTCTTCATCCTCAAGTACTGAAATTGTTTCATTTATTTCTTTCTGTGTCATCTTTATCCCCAGATATAGATTTTATAATTTCCTCTTCAAGGACATCCTCAATAATTTTTTCCAAATCTATATTTAACTGAGATAAATATAAAGACCCTAATATCATCAAATCATTGGTCATTTCCTCCACAAGTTTTCTTAATCTTTTATATTCAGATTCTAATCTTTCAAGTTTTTCTAAACTTGTAGCAGTAATTTTTGAAACTCCAATAAATGGATTAATTTGATTAGATACTACTTCATACAAAGCCATGATATCTTGTAAATTTTCATTAATTTTATTAATTTCCATTCTTAGCATTTCATTTTCTTTTCTTAAACTATTTAATATAGCTTCAAACCTTGGTAATCTTGATTCAATATCATTAACTTTATTCATTAAGTTTTCAGTAGTTTCAGAAAGTTCTCTTATAGTTCTTTCCAATTCTTCAAATCTGTCATCTCCCTCAATTTCCTCAATTATAGGCTCTTCAAGAGTTACATCCTCTTCATCCTCTTTTTTTTTTTAAGTTTAGAAAGTTTTTCTTTTATTGAATTAAGAATATCTTTAATACCCATAATTATCCCCAAAAAATTTAATTAATAAGTGTTTATTGGAGAGGTATTATATTATTAGTAAATGTTGATGGAGCATAAAACTCAATAATTCCAGAAGCTCCATATTCAGGAATAACTTCTCCATAAACTTTTTCTCTTGGAGTTATTGGCATTTTTATAGCAGATAAATCTACAGCTAAAGCGACTTTATCCCCAAAGTTTGCTGTTGGATGAGCACTATTATTTAAAGAGCCATCTCCATCTTGTAATACAATAATTCCGAAATAAGCCTTATCATCAGTAATAGCTTCACTTAATGGAGTCCAAACACTATCATTGGCAGTTGTTGAGGTAAATAAGCCGTTTAATCCATCCATAGCAGGAGTGTATAAATAAGAACTATTCAAATAAACCATTGATACTTTTTTAACACCATTTGATAGTGTAACTACTAGAGTACTTAAATCGATTTCATCACCTACATTAGGGGATACTATTATCAACATTTTGGTAATTTGTGATTTATCGGGAGTGTATCCAACAACTTTAAGAACTTGAATTCCACTTGCTACTTGTTTAGTTGATTCTTGTCCAACTCTTGCAGCTTTATGTTGGAGATTAGCAGCAGTATTTATTATAACCGCTGCTGCTATTGAAGCGACTAATACTAATGCAATAAATATTATTAATGTTCCTATCCCAATAGCCCCTCTTTTACTCTTGATAAACATTTAACATCACCAAAAAATTATATTTTGTAATTTCTACTATCTTATCTATCTTTCTAAAAAAAAATTATAAAAAGATTTTTATTGTAATTGAACTACTGTCTGAGTATCTAAGTATGTAGCTGGAGTTGTGAATTGTATAACTCCTGGTGCTCCAAATTCTGGAACTACTGAACCAGTTACTGGAGTTCTTGGAAGTAATGACATGTCATTTGCAGTTAAATTAACAGTTAATGCTACAATATCTCCTTTGTTAATAACTGGTGTATTTCCAGAACTGCAGGAGTTGTCGTCATCTCTTATAACAATAATTCCAAATCTACCTGCAGTTGCTCCAGTCCATGCAGTTAATTTTAAATCATTGATTTGTCCAGTAGCTTCAAAGTCTGTTTTACTTGTAAACGCACTTTCATTTAATTTTAATATAATTTTTTTATCTTTAGATGCTAACATAACAGTAGCTTGGCTTAAATCGATTGGAGCACTTCCTGCGTTTGGTGTTATATAGATTGCTAAATAATTAATATCGGTAGAGTTGTGGATTCCTAAAACTTGCATGACATCTAATCCACTAGCGACTTGTTCAGTTGATTCTTTACCTGTAGCCATAGCTTTTTGTTGGAGGAAACCACTTGTATTAATTAATACTGCTGCAGCTACTGCTGCTACTAATACCATCGCTATGAATATTATTAATGTCCCTAT
>JAJRSC010000017.1 GCA_024278985.1 archaeon | reverse complement strand
TTGGCAGAGGAAAATATGGAACTTAATAATATCCCTAAAGATAGATATGAATTTATAGAGGGTAATGCCTTCTCTGTCTTAGAAGAGTTTTTAAATAAAAATACATCCTTTGATATCTCTATCCTTGACCCTCCAGCATTTGCTCAATCAAAGAAAGTTTTAAAAAATGCTATTAAAGGATATCATTATTTAAATAGGTTAGGAGCTAAGATTACAAATAGGGTATTGGTTACATGTTCCTGCTCTCAACCAGTTAGTATGGAGGATTTTAAGGCCTTGGTTATAGATGCCTCTTTAAAAGCTAAAAAATACCCAAGAATTGTTAAAATAGGAACACAAGCTCCAGACCACCCTATAACTTCAAAAGGTACAGAATATTTAAAATGCTTATTTGTTAATGTTGAGGAGATTTAAATGAAAAGAAGAGAACCAGCATATAAAATATATCCAAATGAATTTTTAGAAAATCCTGTTATTGATAATGCTTTAATTTTAGAAGGTAAGAAGTTGAGAAGAGTTAGATTATTGGGAAATGTAAAGTTAGAAAATAATAAGATACTTTTAGAGGGAGTAGAATTAAGTGGTATAAAGATAAAAAAAGAAGGAATATATGATATTATAGGAAAACCAAGAATTGAAGAAAATAATAAATATCTATTAGTGGAAATATTAAAAGAAAGAAATGAAAAATGGAAAGAATTAAGAGATATAGAGATAAAAATCACAAGAAAATATATTTTAGAAAAAGATGAATATGCAGAAGATAATGACATTATAATCTTGGAACCAGTAGAAATAAAAGAGAAGATTTTAAAAATTATTGAAGATTTTGGAGGAATTTCATTTTCAGAATTATGTGAAATTTTAAAACTACCAGAGGATGAGATTGAGAAATATATTAAAGAACTTGAAGAAATGGGAGAAATTTTTGAAATTAATGGTGTTTATAAGATTCTATAAAAAAGGGTTGAATAATGTTAGAAATAGCGTTTAAGTTAGTTGATGAAATTGATAAAAAAATTAAACCAATTATTGGCTGGGAAAAAGCAGATAAAACTGTAAAAATTGGAGCTGATGGGACTCCTACTAAAATGATTGATTTAATTGCTGAGAATATAGCCATTAATATTTTGGAGAAATATGGGGGAATTTTACTTAGTGAAGAAATAGGAATAAAAGTTTTAGGAGAACCTGAGTATATATATATTTTAGACCCAATAGATGGAACATACAATGCATTAAAACAGATTCCTATATATTCAACATCTGTTGGAATTATTAAGGTTAAAGAGAAAGATAAAAAAATTTTAAAAAATAGTGATGAAAGATTTATTAATAAATATATTGAAAAGAATTATACAATAAATGATATTTATATTGGTGTAGTTAAGAATCTTGCCACAGGAAAAGTTTATTATGCTGTAAAAAATAAAGGTGCTTTTTTAAAAAATGATGATGAAGATATTAATCTTAAGGTTAGTGATATCAAAAATTTAAAAAATGCTTCAATTGGTTTATTTGTTTATGGACTCTCAAATGACTTATTGGAATTTTTAAAAGAAAAGATGGTTAGAAGAATAAGGTTATTTGGTTCAATCTCTTTAGAAATGTGTTTTGTAGCAAGTAAAGCATTAGATGCATACATAAACCTAAATGAATCAGCCAGATTATTTGATATAGCTGGAAGTTATATAATATGCAAAGAGGCTGGAGCAAAGATAACAAATAAAAATGGGAGAGAGATATCTTTACCAATATCTATTTCATCCAAAACATCTTTAATTTTAGCAAATGAAGAACTACATAAAAAATTAGTTCCAATATTTGGTAACAAATGGAGCATAAAGCCATTATCTTTTGGTTTTGTTGTTAGAGAAGATAATTATGAAGCAATAAAGTTAGCTATGGAACTTATAAACTTTCTAAAAAGTAAGAATATTCCTTATTATATTGAAGAGCATTTATTAAATTATATAAGTGGAGAAGTTATAGATATAGAAAAAGTTTCTCATCTTGTAGCTATTGGAGGGGATGGAACTATTTTAAGAGCTGCAAGATTGGCAAATGGCAATGCCATCCCAATAGTTCCAATAAATATGGGAAAAATTGGATTTTTGGCAGAATTTGAAAAAGAAGAAGCAAAGGAAATTTTAGATAAAGTTATTAAAGGAGAGTATGAAATTGAAAAAAGATTAAAATTATCATGTATTGTAAATAATAAGAAACTCCCTTCAGCATTAAATGATGTTGTAATAATAACTAAAAATCCTGCTAAAATATTACATTTTGAGATTTATATAAATGATGTCCTTGTAGAGGAAGTTAGGGCAGATGGAATAATTGTTTCAACACCTACCGGCTCAACAGCATACTCATTAAGTGCTGGAGGCCCTATAGTTGAGCCATGTATAAAATGTTTTATTATCTCTCCAATATGTCCATTTAAGTTAAGTTCAAGACCATTAGTTATATCTTCTGAAAATAAAATAAGAATAAAGTTAAAAAGTAATAAATCAGCATTAATAGCTATTGATGGAAATATAGAAAAAGAAATAACAAAAAAGGATAATGTTATTTTAAAAAAATCTGATGAATATAGCTATTTTATAAAAGGAAAAAACTTTTATAAAAAGTTAAAAGATAGTTTATTCAATCTTTAACTCTTTAATTTTTTTAGCTAACTCTTTACCTTGGTTGTAGCAGTTTGTTAATTCATCTTCAGTTGGGACATAGTAAAGTTCATTTTTATCAACAACTTCAAATCCACATTTTGCTACTTCTTCTGCTAATATGTCAACTCCTCCACCATTTCCTCCCATTGAACCAAATATTAAAGCTAATCTTTTGAATCCTGTTCTATTGAATTTTAATCCTCTTAGGTAGTAAATGATATCTCCTAATGATGGGTATGGCTCATCATAGATTGTTGGAGCTCCAAAGAGAACTGCTTTAGCATCTAATATATCCTTAACAATTTCACTTCTCTCATCTTCATGTAAGAAATACATTACTACATCAATACCTTCACTCATTAAACCTTCAGCATATGCATGTGCCATTTTTTGAGTTGAGTAGTGCATTGTGTCATATATTATAACTGCTTTATCTTTAGCTGCTTTTCCAGTAGCAAAGTCTTGATATGCTTGAATAACTTTCATAGGGTCAGTCCATATTTGTCCATGTGATGGAGCAATCATTTTTATTTTTTCTAATAATCCTAAGTCAATAACTTCTTTAAATTTCTTTAATACTAATTTAGATAATGGAGTTATTAGATTTGCATAGAACTTTTGATTAGCATCCATTAATACATATTCTGGAATATCTTTATCAAATCTTTTATGTGCTGGGAAACATAAATGTTGTCCAAACGCATCATTTGAGAATAATATACCTTCTTCAGCATAGAAGGTAAACATTGAATCTGGCCAGTGTAATAATGGAGCTTCTAAGAATGTTAATGTAGCTCCTCCTAAATCAATACTATCTAAGCTTTTAACAACTTTAAATGGTGCATTTTTTAATGAAGGGTAGTGCTTTTTAAGACCTTCAACTGCTACCTCTGTACAGTAAATTGGTGCATCTGGGAATTTTTTATGTAATTCTGGTAAAGCTCCAGAGTGGTCTTTTTCAACGTGGTTTTGGACAATTACATCAATTTTAAGGTCTCTTCCTTCTTTTTCAAATGCATCTTTAATTCTTCCCCACATTTGTGCAGATGTTCCTGGGTATGTGTTATCTATGATAGCAACTTTGTCATCACCGAAAACTAAATAAGCATTGTATGTAGTTCCTTTTAAGGTGTATCCATGGTACATTCTTATGTCCCAATCTAAGACTCCAACCCAATATACTCTATCTGCGATTTTTATAGCATCTGCTTTCATCTTTTCCACCTTTTTTTTTAATTTTATTTTAATTGTCATTATAATATCTTAGTGGAGTATCTATATTATTCTTTTGGTCTGAATTTAGTAATATTTTTTAGGAGAAAATTACCGAATTCGTATTATATATTTTCTATATTTAAAATTATTACAAAAAATAGAAAATTTTATATACTACTTATGAATTTTAAATTTATTACTGTGCCGAGGTGGCTTAGCTGGTTATAGCGCCCGGCTCATACGGATTCCCAGCTATGGCTGGGCTCCTGGGAAACCGGGAGGTCGGGGGTTCGAATCCCCCCCTCGGCACTATTTTCTTTTTTTTGAAATTAAAACTATTTTTTGGAGATTTTTTATTTTAGATAGGTGATATATTTGAATATTTTTGACTATTATTATAAAAAATTTTCAGACTTAATAGAATTAGAAAGAAAATATGAAATAGAATTTCACAAAAATGAAATTTTAAAGTTAGGGAATAAGAGAGAAGAAGTAGGAAGGGCTATTTTAAATTTAAAAGGTAAATTTTTAGGAGAAAGTTTAGGGTGTAAATTGGTAAGATTTGGAAGAAGAAAACCAATAAAAACAGAAATATCTCCAGGAGATATTGTATTAGTTAGTAAAGGAGAGCCATTAAAAAGTGAATTATATGGAAATGTTATTTATGTAGGAAAAAACTTTATAGATGTTGCTTTTGATTTAGATATCCCAAGGTGGGTTTTTAGGGAGAGAGTTAGGTTAGATTTGTATGTTAATGATATTACATTTAAAAGAATGAAAGAAGCATTAAAGGAGTTTGTTGAGAGAAGAGAAAGATTAGCTTTAATTATTTTAGGATTAGAGAAACCTGAAAAATCTTTAAAGGAGGAAATTAATATTGAATTTTATGACAAAAATTTAAATGAGTCTCAAAAATTAGCTGTTAAAAATGCAATTTTAAGTAAAGATTTATATCTTATTCATGGTCCTCCAGGTACTGGAAAAACAAGAACTTTAACAGAGGTAATATATCAAGAAGTTAGATTTAATAAACATAGGGTTTTAGCAACTGCTGACTCAAATACAGCTGCTGATAATATCTTAGAATATCTATTAAAAAAGTATCCAGATTTAAAGGTTGTTAGAGTAGGACATCCAACAAGGATAAATAAAGAATTAATTCAACACTCTCTGCCATATCTTATAGAGTGTCATGAAAAATATGAAGAAATAAAAATGTTAAGGGCTAAAATAACAGTATTAAAAGAAGAGAGAGATAAATATACAAAACCATCACCTAAATGGAAAAGAGGACTAAGTGATGAAAAGATAATTAAATATGCTAAAAAAGGGAAGAGTGTAAGAGGAGTTCCAAAGGAAAAAATTGAAAGTATGGCTAAATGGATATTAAAAAATATAAAAATAAAAAAAATTGTAGATAGGATAAATAAACTGATGGAGGAAATAGTTGAGGATATTATAAAAGATGCTGAGGTTGTTGTATCTACCAACTCAATGGCAGGGTCAGATATTTTAAAGGATTATCATTTTGATGTTGTATGTATTGATGAAGGTAGTCAAGCAATGGAACCAAGTTGTTTAATTCCAATAGTAAGAGGTGATAAATTAATAATGGCTGGAGACCATAAACAACTACCTCCAACTGTTTTAAGTGATAACGAGGAACTAAAAAAAACATTGTTTGAAAAACTAATAAATAAATATCCTGAATTTTCTACAATTTTAGAAATTCAATATAGAATGAATGAAAAGATTATGGAATTCCCAAATAGAATGTTTTACAATAATAAACTTAAAGCTGATGAAAGTGTTAAAAACATAAATCTTATGGATTTAGTTGATAAAGTTGATGAAGAAGACAAAGATATTATAAATAAAAAACCTGTTCAATTTATTAATGTGGATGGACAGGAAAGAAAAGATAAAGATTCTCCTTCCTATTATAATATTGAAGAGGCAAATAAGGTTTTGGAAGTAGTTAAAAAATTGATAAAGTATAATATTCCTTTAAGTGTTATAACTCCATATGATGCTCAAGTTAGGTATTTAAGAAGATTATTTGAAGATAATAAAATAGATGTTGAAGTTAATACAGTTGATGGATTTCAGGGAAGAGAAAATGAGGCAATAGTAATATCATTTGTTAGAACTAAAAACTTTGGATTTTTAAAGGACTTAAGAAGGTTAAATGTTGCTATAACAAGGGCTAAAAGGAAGTTAATACTAATAGGAAATGAAAAACTTTTAAAAAAAGATAAAGTATATAATGAAATGTTAAAATGGGCCAAAAGTTGTGATAAAGATGAAAGTCTTTGTAAGAGCAAAAGTAAAACCAACTGAAGATAAAAATAAAGTAAAAAAAGCTATATTAAACATTTTACCTAAAATAAAATTAGAGTATTTTAAGGAAGATGATTATTATGGATATTTTGAAGGTTTAGGTAATAATGTTGAAAAATTTAAAGAATTAATAAGAAAGCAGGCAATTTTAGACACTGCAAGGTTAATTTTAGAAGAAGGAAAAGATGAAAATTCAACTAAATTTTATCTAAATAAGCAGGCAGCATTTGTAAGAAATGTTAATTTTGATATTGATACACATGGAGGGATATTTGTTAAAATATCTGCTGATGAAAATGAAGATATTGATGAGATTATTAAAGATATTGCACCAAGAACAAAACATGGTAAGATTGTTGAGGGATTAGAATGAAAATGATAGGTTATATTTTTGGAGAAACAAGAATAGATGAATTAACATTTTTGGCTAAAGAACCTCCTAAGATAGGGGATTATGCCCTTATAAAATATGATAATTACAATGTATTGGGTATGATTGAAAATACATTATATGGAAGTGAGGCTTTGAAGGATATTTTTGATGTTAATCACTTAGAAAAATTAAAGGAGTTTATTGATGATAACTATTATATTATTGGAAAAATAAAAGTATTGGGAGATATAAATAACTTTAAACTTCCAAGAATTCCCCCAAAACCTGGAACTGAGGTTTATTTAGCTGATATAAATATTTTAAAAAAAGTTTTTGGAGATGGTCATATTAGAATTGGGACATTAGTAACAAGAGAAGATGTTGAGGTTAAACTTGATGCAAATAAACTATGTTCAAGACATTTGGCTATCTTAGCAATGACAGGGATGGGTAAATCTAACACTGTAGCAGTTTTAGTAAAAGAACTAAAAAAATTAAATGCTACTGTTCTAATATTTGATATGCATGGAGAATTCAAAAATATGAAATGTAATTCTCTAAACTTAGATATAAATGTTATACAGCCAAAGATAAATATTTATCAAATTGCTGAAGAAGATTTTTGTGATTTAGCAGGAGTAGATAAGCAGGCAACTAAGCAAAGACCTTATATAATGAAGGCCTTAGATGAAGTTAAAAAATCTAAAAAAGAAAAAGATTTTACAAATGCTTCAGAATTTATAGATGAAGTTATAAATGTATTGAAAAGTTATTTAGAAGAAGGAAAAGATGAAAGTAGTATTCAAACAGCAATTTTTAGATTAGAAAATTTAAAGAAATTTAAAGAAAAAATAATAACAATTAACTACAATCCTGTAGAGAAAATAAAGGAAAATACAATAAATGTTTTACCACTTGAAGAATTGGATGAAAATGATGCTGATGTAGTTATATCTTACATTTCAAAGCAGATTTTAGACAATAGAAAAAAAATAATTTATGAAGAAGGAAAAGATAATGCTAAACCAATATTTCTAATTTTTGAAGAGGCTCATCTTATAGTTCCTAAAGATAGAAATACAAGGGCAAAATACTATTTGGGAAGAATAGCAAGAGAAGGAAGAAAATTTGGAGTTGGTTTAGGATTGGTTAGTCAAAGACCAAAAGGATTAGACCCTAATGTATTATCACAATGTTCCAACCTAATTATATCTAAACTAATAGAACCATCAGATCAAAAACATGTTCAATATTCATCAGAGGCTTTAAGTGAGGATTTAATGAAACAATTAACCTCCTTAAACATTGGAGAAGCAATTATTTTAGGGCCATGTATTAAGATTCCTGCTATTGTAAAGATTGACAAATTTGATGGAGAATATAAAGGAGAAGACATTGATTTAGTTGAATTATGGAATAAAGTTAAAGAAGATAAAGAATTAAAAAATAACACTTTTGAGAATGAGGCCTTTGGGTGAGTAGATGAGAATATTTGAGGTTGTTAGAGAAACTTTAGAGACAAATGTTTATTTGAAAATAAATATAGATGGTACTGGGAAGTACAGTATAGACACTGGCATACCTTTTTTTGACCATCTCTTAGAAAGTTTTGCTAAACATGGATGTTTTGATTTAGTAATTAAGGTTAAGGGAGATTTAGAAGTTGATGACCACCATACAGTTGAAGATGTAGGAATTGCTTTAGGATTGGCTTTAAGTAAGATTGAGAAAAAGAATATATTTAGATTTGGTTGGGCTATAATTCCAATGGATGATGCAAGAGCTACAGTTTGTATAGACTTAGGTGGTAGAAGTTATTGTTTATCTGATTATAAACCAGGAAGAGAATATATAGGAACTTTATCAACAGAAAATATAAATCATTTTTTTGAGTCAGTGGCAAATTATGGAAGATTAAATATACATTATGAAGTTATTGGGGAAAATGAGCATCATAAAGTAGAGGCATTATTTAAGGCATTTGGGGTAGCTTTAGATTTAGCCACTAAAATAGATAAGAGAAAAGGAATAATAAGCACTAAGGGAACATGTTAGAATTAGTTAATAATAATATTCTAAAAAATTTGAAAAATAAAGATATTACAATTTTGGGGGTTATTGGAAAAGGTCATAGGGGGGTAGTTTTAAAAGGAATATATAGAAATAAATTAGTTGCTATAAAAGTTCCAAGAAAAGATGCCCCAAAAAATAATCTACTAAATGAAGTCTATTTTTTAAATAAACTAAAAAAATATGGTTTTGCTCCAAAAGTATATGATTATTCTAAAGACTACATAATCATGGAATATATTAATGGAAAAGAATTAAAAAAAATTATTTCTTCTTTAAATAAAGAGGAGTTAATAAATATTATTGAGCAAATTTTAAAAATATGTTTAAAATTAGATATTCTAAATATAGAGCATAAAGAGATACAAGGAGGTAGGCATTTTTTAATATCTAACAATAAAGTATATATAATAGACTTTGAAAAGGCAAAAGAAAAGAAGACTACTAAAAATTTAACATCTTCCTTAGCTATGTTGTTTGTTGGTGGAGAAATAGCAAATATCGTAAGAGAAAAATTAAATTTAAAAGAAGAAGATATAAAATTTATAAAAGATTTTGCAAAATTTTATAAGGTTAATTTTCATACTTCATCTTAATTTTGTTTATTATTCTATCAATATCTATTTTTCCTTTATCAGTTAGCATTGGGTCTAATCCATCCTCTCCATATTTAAATTGTATCATAACACCTCTTGAGTCTCTTACAGTTGTATCAATTTCTGCCTTTAAATCTTGAAGTGCATTAATTAATCTTCTTTGCATATATCCTGATTGAGCAGTTCTTACTGCTTGGTCAACTAATCCTTCTCTTCCTCCAATAGCATGGAAGAAAAATTCAGTTGGAGATAATCCTTTTTTATAGCTACTTCTTACAAATCCATGAGCTCTTGCTCCTAAATCATCCTTTTCAAAGTGTGGTAAAACTCTATCTTTATAACCTCTAAATATTCTTTTACCTCTAACTGACTGCTGTCCTAAACATGCTGCCATTTGAGTAAGGTTTAAAATGTTCCCTCTTGCCCCTGTTCTTGCCATAATAACAGCATGGTTGTTCATCCCTAAATATCTCTCAGCAATTTCCCCAGCTTTATCTCTTGCCTCTCTTAAAACTTTTGTAATATGTGTTTCTCTTGATTGTTCTAAATCTTGCCCAGGAATAAGTTCAAGTTCTCCTCTTTTGTATTTTTCAATAATTTCCTCTACTTTTTTCTCAGCTTCATCTAAAACTTTTTCAATTTCTTTTAATGCCTCTTCTGGTAAGTCTTCATCATCAATTCCAGTTGTAAATCCTTTTAGCATTATTGTCTTAATAACCATCTTTGTTACAGAATCTAAAAACTTCCTTCCTGCTTCAAATCCATACTCTTTAACAATAACATCTAATAGTTTTCCAGCCTCAGAACCATAAGCATTTTTATCTATCACTCCCTTTATTAACTCTCCATTTTTAATTACAACATAGGCATCATATTCACAATTTTCTTTTTTACATTCTTTACATTTTCTACAAATTCTTGCTTTAAATTTAATGTTTAATCCTTTTGGAAGAGCTTTACTAAATATTTTTTTTCCTGAATATAGAGGGACACCATTCTCTATTTTATCCGGCTCCCATAATTCTGCTTTAATTCCTCCAGCTCTTAATATTAGTGTTGTCTCATCTTTAGTAAAGTATCTTGATGTCAATATATATGCTCCAGATATATGGTCATGTATTGCCCCTATAATTGGAGCCCCATATCTTGGAGACAAAATATGTTTTTCAACTAACATTAAAGCCTCAGCTTCAGCTCTTGCCTCTTCTGATTGTGGAACATGAAGGTTCATTTCATCTCCATCAAAATCAGCATTGTAAGGAGGACATACACATAAATTATGTCTAAATGTTCTATATGGTAAAACTCTAACTCTATGACCCATAATGGACATTCTGTGTAAAGACGGCTGTCTGTTGTATAGAACAATATCTCCATCTAATAAATGTCTTTCAACTATATCTCCTTCTCTAATATTTTCAACCCAGTATTTTCTTCTCTCTTCATCATCTAATCTTATTCTATATTCAGTAATTGACCCATCTCTTCCAGGTCTATAAACTATAATATAATTTGCTCCAGGATATTTTTTAGGTCCATTTAATATTAATTTCTTTAATTTTTCAATGTTATATTTTGTAACTCTTTCAGTAACTGTTAATTCTTTTGCTATCTCTTCAGGAACTCCTACCTCATTGATACTTAAACATGGGTCTGGGGATATAACAGTTCTTGCAGAAAAATTAACTCTTTTTCCAGCTAAATTATACCTAAATCTTCCCTCTTTTCCTTTTAATCTTTGAGCTAAACCTTTTAATGGCCTTCCACTTCTATGTGTTGCCTGAGGTACTCCAGGAAGTTCATTATCAAAGTATGTATCAATTAAATATTGTAAGTTCCACCAGATATCTTCAATAATTAAGTTAGGAGAACCTGCTTCAATATAAGCCTCTAATTTATTATTGTTTCTAACTATATCAGCCAATTTATGGGTTAAATCATCTTCACTTCTTTCTCCACTTTCTAATATAATTGATGGTCTTACTGTAACTGGAGGTACTGGTAGAACTGTTAAAACCATCCATTCTGGCCTTGATGTTTTTGGATTTATCCCAATTAAATAGCAATCTTCATCAGGAATTTTTTCTAAGATTTCTCTGACATCTACAGGGGTTAATCTTTTTAATTCATTATTTTCAACTTTATAAAATGTTGAAGGTCTTTCAAATTTGACATCAAATTTAATCTCTACACAAAATGGACATATTGCTACTTTAGCAGCTTCTTTGAATACTTCATCACAAACTTCCCATTTATTTCCTCCATCTCTCTCAAGTTTTTCCATTTTTTTTATAAACTCTTCTCTCTTATTATATGGTAATGTAACCCTTCCACAGTGAGGACAAACAGCTTTTAATATTTTATATATTGTCTTTGCAAATCCAACATGTATAACTGGCTTTGCTAATTCAATATGTCCAAAATGTCCTGGACAATCTCCCATTTTTCCTCCACAAGTCTTACAAACTAATCCAGGGTCAATAACTCCCATTCTTGGGTCCATTAATCCTCCTTCAATTGGATAACCATCTTCATCATAAGTATCAGGAACAACTACCTTAACAGCGGACATTTTTCTTATATATTCTGGAGATAATAATCCAAAGGTTATAGCCTTTAATTCTTTTTCTATTTCATATTTAGATTGTACTTTTTTAGCTATCATTATTATCCCCTTTTTCTTCCTTGTTTATATTTTCTATACCTTCAAAGTCCTGTAATTCAACTTTATCTCTAACTTTTAAATTTGGTAAAATACACATACTTTTTAACTCATCAAGTAACAACTTAAAGGCATATGGTATTCTAATAAATGGTATTTTTTTAGATGAGTGTAGTTCTTCAACTTCATTACATATTGGACAGTATTTTAGTCCTCTTCTATAATCTAATATTGCAAAGTCTCCACATTTTTCACAAACACAAACATCATAAGGGTCAGATTCATCCATTAATCTTTCTTTTAATAATAAAGCAGCTCCATGTCCAATTAAAACATCTCTTTCCATTTCTCCAAATCTTAACCCTCCTTCTCTTGCTCTACCTTCTGTTGGTTGTCTTGTTAATAGTTGTATAGGTCCTCTACTTCTTGCATGTATTTTTCCAGCAACCATATGGTGAAGTTTTTGATAGTAAATTACTCCAATGTATATATCTACTTCAAACTTTTTTCCAGTTCTACCATCATACATTGTTTCTCTTCCAGAGTGTTTAAATCCAAGTTTTTCTAATGCCTCTCTTAAACTTAATTCCTCTTCCCCACTAAATATTGTCCCATCTACTCTTCTACCTTCCAATGAACCAACTTTACCTCCAAGCATCTCTAATAGTTGTCCTACTGTCATCCTTGAAGGAATTGCATGAGGATTAATTATAATATCTGGAACGATACCACTTTCAGTAAATGGTAAATCCTCCTGTTGAACAGTTAGACCCATAACCCCTTTTTGTCCATGTCTTGAAGCAAATTTATCTCCTAATTCTGGAATTCTTAAATCTCTAACTTTAACTTTTACTAATTTGTTTCCTTCCCTTGTTTCAGTTAAAATAACTTTATCAACATACCCTCTTTCTTCATGTCTTACGACTACTGAAGAATCTCTTCTTTGTGGTTTAACTTGTAAAGAAATTTCATACTCTTCTAAAAATCTTGGTGGAGAAGTTTTTCCAATTAATACATCTCCACTTTCTACATAACTTTCAACTGCTACAATACCATCATCTTCTAATAATCTATAGTCTTTTTCTGTTCTGTATCCTTTTACTCCTTTATCAGGAATTTCTATTTTATCCATTTGTCCTCCTGGATATCTTCTTTCACAGGCATCATATGTTCTAAAGAATGTACTTCTTCCTAAACCTCTATCTATAGCTGACTTGTTGAATACTATAGCATCCTCCATATTGTATCCTTCATAACTCATAATAGCAACAACAAAATTTTGTCCAGCAGGTCTTTCATCAAATCCTAATATATCCTGATGTTTTGTTTTTACAATAGGAACCTGTGGATAATGAAGATAGTGCCCTCTTGTGTCCATTCTCCATTTTATATTACTCATTGGGAATCCTAAAGATTGTTTACCCATTGCAGCAGCCATAGTAATTCTTGGAGCGGCATTATGCTCAGGATATGGAGCTATTCCAGCCCCTATTCCTAATATTCCTAAACAGTCAAGTTCAAGATGAGTATGTTTTTCTGTTAATTCTTCCTCAGATGTAGCAATTAAAGCATTTTCTTCTTCTTCAGCATCTAAAAATTCAATTATTCCCTCTTTAACTAAATCATCAAATCTTATTTCTCCTTTTTTAAGTTTTTCAATATGTTCCTTAGTTAATTTAGGTTTACCATTTTCAACAACTATTAAAGGCCTTACAATCCTTCCAGCATCTGTATTTATATGGATATCATTACTATCCTCATAATAAACAACTGTTGTATATCTTGGTAATTCTCCTTTCCTTCTTTTTTCTCTAATTTCTTTTACTAATTCTTCAGGTTTGTCAGTCTTACCTACTAATTTTCCATTAACATATATATTTGCCTCAGCCAATATTTCACCCTATTTATAACTTAAATTCAGTAATTCCAAATGATTTTAAGAATTCTATTATCTTTGAATCATCTTCATGTCTTGTTATTTTTGCAAATAATGCAAAATTCTTAACTAATCCACAATTTTGACCTTCTGGAGTTTCAGATGGACATACTTTACCCCAATGAGTTCCATGTAATTCTCTTGCCTCAAAATGTGGCTGAGACCTTGAAAGTGGGGAAACAATTCTCCTTAATTGTGAATTTGTTGCTAAATAACTGGTTCTATCTAATAATTGACTAACTCCAGTTCTTTCTCCAACCCATGTTCCTGTAGCCATAGCATGTCTAATTCTTTCGGTAATAATGTCACTTCTAATTAATGCCTTTAATGAGAATTTTTTATTTTTCTTAAGTATTTGATTATTTAGTTGTTTTTTGATATCTTTAACTAAATAAGAAAATGCATTTCTAAATAAATCCTCCATTAAGTCTCCTGCTAATTTAGCCCTTTTAAATCCATAATGGTCTTTATCATCTTCAGATCTGTAACCAAAATATAACTCAAGAGCATTTTTAGCCATTATGCCCAAGAATTTTATTTTTTTTGAATTATCCTCTTAATAAACTCCTAAATGTGGAAGTAATTGATTTTGTATAACACTTTTTGCTCTTTTTATTCTATACTCTTTACTTTGTCCAGGAGCTAATTTTTTACCAATAAATTCCAATGCTTCCTCTTTAGTGTTTATATTATATTCCTCTCTAATCTCTTGAATATTTAAGAGAAGTTCCATAACAAATCTTGGGTCATTTATTGATTCAATAATATCCTTATCTGTTTCAGCACCTAAAGCTCTTAATATAATAACTAATAGTATCTGTTGTAAGTTTGGAGCATTAACATACAATAATCCATTAGGATGTTTTTCAACAGAACATAAAGCCCTAAATCCATGTCTTGTAGAGAATACTTTTGCCAATGCTATTTTTTTATTATTTTTTTCTGTAAATTCTGTTATAATTCTATTTGGTATTAAATCTTCTTGAGTAATTAAAACTCTCTCAGTTCCATTAATTATAAAGTATCCTAATGGGTCTTTTGGGTCTTCTCCTAACTTAATTTTTTCCTCATCAGTTAGATTATGAAGAATACAGTACTTACTACCCAACATAATTGGAAGTTCTCCAATATATGCCTCAATACTATCAACTTCTATAATTTCATTATTTTCTTCATAAAATGCTGTCATCTCTAAATATATTGGAGCTGCATAGGTTAAGTCCCTTATTCTTGCTTCCATTGGAGTAATGTTCCTTATTGAGCCATCAACTTCTTTAATTGTTGGCTTTCCTACTCTAATTTTACCAAGTTTTATTTTATATTCACTAACATCTGTCTCAATAATGCCAACATTATCAACTATTCTTTGTAATCTATTCTCTATAAAATCATTAAATGACTCTATTTGATGCTCTATAAGAGAATGTTCTTTAAAATAAGCATCTACTAATTCCTTCATGTTAATTTCACCAAAAAAAGTTTTATACTATTCTTTTAATAACTAATCTATAAACAACAATTTCCCCTGCAGTAGGACTTTTTCTTGTGATTTTTATAACATCTCCCTCTTTTGCACCAATCTCCATAGCAGCAGGGTCATCTTCAAAAATCTTAGGTAACTGTTGAATCTTAATATTATACTTTTTTAGAATTTTCTCAACTTCTTCTTTATCAACTATTTCATGCTTAGGTACGAGTTCATGCTCAAGCACTTTCAAGTTAATCCCTCAAACATAATAATTTATATAAAAGAGTTAAACATAAATTTATTTTTGATAGTTATGACCATAATATCATCTATAAGTATCTCATCAAATAATTTTAACTAATATTTATTTTTTTCTGACATTTATTAATTTAAATATTTGGGTGATATGTTGAGGATTGCTATACTTTTGTTAAGCATTATTTTAAGCATTATCTTATTATGTGGATGTTTAGATTTAACAAGTATTGAGTTTAATAATGCCAATAAGAATGTTGATAAATCTTATATATATAATTATAATAATCAATCTAACTTTAAAAAAAATAAAAATAGTACAACAACTTTAATAAAAACTAATTTAATAAAAACTAACATTACAGCAAAATCCATAAAAAATAATGTAAATATAAATATATCAATTAAAAATAGTTCCAACATAACAAATAAACATGCTAATAATATTCAATATAACCTCCAATATAAATATATTAATAATGTTGAAAAGATATTTCCTAATTTAAATTATAGTGATGAAATAAGATTAAAGGACACTATAATAAAGAAATATAAAAATTATACATTAGTTGTAACAAAAAAACCAATTAACTTAGCTGATGCATACAAATATAACAATGTTAAAAAATACATTCAACAAGATAAATATGGATATTTTATAATTTATGAATTTATATCAATAGATGGAAAAAATGTCAGTTATACATTTTATAGAAAAGTTGGAGATTGGTATATAATTTTACAGAGTAATCAACTAAATAAAGATACATATAACTTTTGGAACTCTTGGTGCGAGTATATATCTAAAATAACCTAATCTATCTTAACTGGCTCCTCATCTATAACTATATTTTTACTCCTTAACCATTCTCCATATTTTTTATCAGATTTTTGAATATGCATAATCAACCATCCAACTAAAAAGGAAATTACAGCTCTAAACTCTTCATCTGATTTATCTATTTTTGGTAGTTCTTTTTCTACTATTGTTTTTATAAAAAGGTCATGTATTTTTTTATGCCTTTCTAATTCAGGATATCCATATTTTTTAAAAATTTCTTCTTCATGTTTAAAATGTTTTTCTGTATATTTAATAATATTATTTTTTAGTATTTTTTTAGCTTCATCTCTTTTTCTTTCTTTTAATAGGTTATATATTTTATTTAAAGTTTCAACTAAATACTTATGTTCTTCATCAAATGCTTTAATTCCAGTTTCAAACTCTTTAGACCATTTTATTATTGTCATAAAAGTATCACCATAATAGATTTTAATAAATATAAGATATTCTATCTATAAATAAATTAGCAATTAGCATTATTAATATCATAATAAGTGAGATTTAATAAAATAAATGGTATGCTAAACCTAACCAATAGAGGATAGTTATGAGAAAAAAAATGATTTTAGATATCTTAGATTTAATTTTTACATTGGAAATCTTAATATCTTTTATACTATCAACCTATAATTTTAAATATCAAAGTATATTAATTATATTTGACTACCTTTCTATAACATATTTTACAATCAGATTTATATATGAATTTAAAAATGCAGAAGATAAGATAAATTTCTTTAAGAATATATATAATGTTATTGATGCTGTTGTTGTTATTGCTTTTATTTTATATACCCTCCAAATATTCTCCACAAAGGCATTTATTGGAATTAGAGTAATTAACCTTATTAGAATTTTGGTACTATTAAGAATAATAAAGTTAAGGGAAATAAAAGAACCAGCATTAATGAATTTTTTGACAATATTAATTATTTGTTTTATTAGTTCATGTTTTATTTGGATAGCAGAATATGGAAAAAATCCAAAGATAAATAACTTTTTTGATGCTTTTTATTTTACAACAATATCAATAACTACTGTTGGGTATGGGGATATCACACCTGTAACAACATTTGGAAAGTTGATAATTATATTTTCAGTCTTAATATTTATATCAGGTCTATTAACTACTTTACAAAAAGCTTTAGAAAAATAGATAAGGGAAACAAATGGATACATTTGATAAAATAAAATTTGGAGTTATATTTTTAATTTTTTTAATTATTATAGAAGCAATAATTTTAGAAATAACAGAAGGTTGGGATTTTTTTACATCTTTATATACTTCAGTTGTTACAATATCAACAGTTGGTTATGGAGATTATACTCCAAAAACATTTTTTGGTAAGTTATCAATTATCATATATATTTTTCTTGGTGTAGGAACTGTTGCATATACTTTAAGTAATTTGGCAGCATTTATTATAGAAGGCCATTTTAGGAGATATTTTAGGTTGAAAAAAATGGAAGAGAAATTAAAAAAAATGGAAAATCATTATATTATTTGTGGATGTGGAAGATTAGGTAAAATTATTATTGAAGAACTAAGAAAAAATAAAATTCCTTTTGTAGTTATTGATAAAAGTGAAGAACAGATAAAGGAACTTATAGAAAATGATAAAAATATTGTCTGTATTGTTGGAGATGCTACATTAGATAAAACTCTTATAAAGGCAGGAATAGAAAGGGCGAGAGGGTTAGTTTCTGTCGTTGGTTCTGATGCTGAAAATGTTTTTATAACTTTATCTGCTAAAAAACTAAATCCTAATATATATATTGTTGCTAAGGCTGATAGGCCTTCTACTTTAGACAAGCTAATAAAAGCAGGTGCTGATAGGGCAGTATGTCCTTATGTAGTAGGTGGAATGGAAATTGCAAGGATAGCCTTAAATCCTGATATTATTGAGTTTGTTCATTCTTTAATTGCAAGTGATGAGGAAGATATGGAGATTAGAAGATTTATTTTAAAAAATCCTAAATTAGATAAAATAAAACTTAAGGACTCTAAAATTAGAGAACTTACTGGAGCTATTATTTTAGCTATAAAAAAAGAAAATTCAATGATTACAAGCCCACCTCCAGATATTGAGTTAAATATTGGAGATATTATCTATGCATTTGGAAAGAGAGAACATTTAGAAAAATTAAAAAAATATTTAGAGGGAGAATAATGGAAAATAAAATTAGAGAGATAGCAATAATTAATAGATTAAAATATGGAACTGCCAATACAAAGAAAGTTTTAGGTTTGTTTTTATCAGAAAATCCTGAATATAGGAAAAAAGTTAAAGAAATTTTACCTATTGTTGAGAAAATTGTTGAAGAAGTTAATAACTTAAGTGAAAAAGAATTAAATGAAATATCTAAAAATATAAAAATAGAGAGAAAGAAAAAGAAAAAGGATTTAGTTTTACCAAATGTTAAGGATAAAGTAATCTTAAGATTTGCTCCAAATCCATCTGGACCATTACATATTGGTCATGCAAGGGCAGCTGTTTTAAACGATTACTTTGCTAAAAAATACAATGGAAAATTTATTTTAAGATTAGAAGATACAGACCCTAAAAGGGTATTAGAAGATGCCTACGATATGATAAAGGAAGATTTAGAATGGTTAAATATTAAAGTTGATGAGACAGTTATTCAATCTGATAGATTAGATATATACTACAAATATGGAGAGGAGTTAATTAAAAAAGGATTAGCATATGTTTGTGAATGTTCACAAGAATCATTTAGAGAATTAAGAAATAAAGGACTTCCATGTAAGTGTAGAGATAGGGATATAGAGGAAAACTTAGAATTATGGAAAAAAATGCTTAATGGAGAAATTGATAATGTAGTAGTTAGATTAAAGACAGATATAAAACATAAGAATCCTTCTATAAGGGACTTTCCAATATTTAGAATAGAAAAAACACATCACCCAAGAGTTGGAGATAAATATGTTTATCCTTTAATGAATTTTTCTGTTCCAATAGATGACCATCTTTTAGGGGTTACTCATGTTTTAAGAGGAAAAGACCATATAGTAAATACTGAAAAACAAAAATATATTTACAAATATTTTAATTGGGATATTCCAGAGTTTATACATTATGGAATATTAAAAATAGAGGATACTGTTTTAAGTACTTCCCAGATTTACAAGGGGATTATAGAAGGAGTATATAGTGGTTGGGATGATATTAGATTAGGAACTTTAAGAGCTTTAAAAAGGAGAGGAATTAAACCAGAGGCAATATATAAAATTATGTTAGATATTGGAATTAAGCCAGCTGATGTTAAATTTTCATGGGAAAATCTTTATGCTATTAATAAGGAACTTATAGATAAAGAAGCAAAAAGATTTTTCTTTGTATGGAACCCAAAAAAAATGGTTGTTAAAGATGCAGATAAAAGAGTAGTTAAGTTAAGAAAACATCCAGATAGGAAAGAATTTGGTGAGAGGGAACTTTTATTTAATGGAGAGGTTTATGTTGTCAATGATGAAATTGAAGAAGGAAAAATGTATAGATTGATGGAGTTGTTTAATGTTGTTGTTGAAAAAATTGATGATATTATAATAGCAAGATATCATTCAGATGATTTTAAAATAGCCAAGAAAAATAAGGCTAAAATTATCCATTGGATTCCTGTTGATAATATTAATAAAGTTAAGGTTTTAATGCCATCTGGAGAAATTAAAGAAGGATATGCAGAAAAAGATTTTAGGGAAGTTAAAGAGGATGAGATTATACAATTTGAAAGATTTGGGTTTTGTAGAATAGATAAAAAAGATGATGAAATTACCATTTGTTGCTATGCTCATAAATAAACATTTATATATTAGGTTTGACTTTCACACTAAATAAAAATTTTTTAGGGGATTGGATATGGTTGAAAAAGGTAAGTTAGTTAAGGTTAGTTATGATGGATATGTAGATGATAAGTTATTTGATACAACAAATGAAGAAAAAGCCAAAGAAGCAGGAATATATAATCCAAAAATTGTATATGGTCCAGTTGCAATATTTGCTGGAGAGGGACAAATTCTTCCAGGGTTGGATGAGGTAATTTTAGAGATGAATGTAGGAGAAGAGAGAGAAGTTATTTTACCTCCAGAAAAGGCATTTGGTAAAAGAGACCCATCAAAAATAAAAATAATTCCTTTATCTGAATTTAAAAAAAGAGGATTAACACCATTTAAGGGAATGGTTATAACTGTTGATGGATTAACAGGGAGAGTTGTTAGTATAAACAGTGGTAGAGTGTTAGTTGATTTTAATCATGAGTTAGCTGGAAAGGAAGTAAAATATAGAATAAAAATAGAGGAAATTATTGAAAATAAAGAAGATATAATAAAAGAAATTGTTAAAATGGCTGCTCCAAGAGTTGTATCTACTGTTAAAATTGAAGATAACACTGTTATTATAGAGATTCCTCCATTAGACCCAAGAATAAAGTTAGCTATTGTCCAAGAAATATTTAAAAGATTTGATGATATTGATGAAGTTAAATTTATAGAGACATTTAAAAAGAAAAAAGAAGAAAAAAAAGAAGAGAATAAAGAACAATAATATAAATTATTAAATATTCTATTAAATATTATTTACCATCTTTTTTTTTGGTGAAATATGAGAGATAGATTTGGAAGAGAGATAAGGTCTTTAAGAATTTCAATAACAAAGAGATGTAATTTAAACTGTTTTTACTGTCATAATGAAGGTCAATTTTTTGATAATAATAGAGAACTTACTCCTGAAGAGATTGAAAAAATTGTTAGAGTATCTACAAAGTTTGGAGTTAGAAAAATTAAAATTACTGGTGGAGAGCCATTAATTAGGAAGGACATTATAAAAATAATTAAAAGAATTAAAAATATTAGAGAGATTAAAGAAATTGCATTAACAACAAATGGAACTCTTTTAAAAAAATATTTTAAACAATTAAAAATTGCTGGATTAGATAGAATAAATGTAAGTTTAGATACTCTAAACAAAAAAAAATATAAAATGATAACTGGGGGAAATATAGAGAATGTAATTGAAGGTTTAAAAGAAGCATCCAAATATTTTTATCCAATAAAAATTAATTTTTTAGCTATGAAAATTAATATTGAGGAACTTGAAGATATGTTAAACTTCTGTAAAGAAATTGGAGCTATTTTGCAAATTATAGAATTTTTGCTAAAAGATAAATTAATAAAGGATAAATATTATATTTCTTTGGATAATGTTGAGGAAAAAATTAAAAAAAGAGCTAAAAAAATATCATATAGGAGAAAAATGCATAATAGAGTTAGATATATTTTAGAGAATGATGTTGAGGTTGAATTTGTTAGACCTATGGACAACTCTGAGTTTTGTATGCACTGTACAAGGTTAAGATTAACAGCAGATGGATATTTAAAACCATGTTTATTAAGAAATGATAATTTAGTAGATATTTTAACTCCTTTAAGAAATGGAGAAGATTTAGAAAAATATTTTTTAGAATGTATAAAAAGGAGAGAACCATATTTTAAAAAATAGTTTTTTTAATGTTATTATATATTTCTTTAATCTCAGGAATCTCTATATTTTCCCCACTAAATTCAGATTTAAATATTTCTTCTTTATAGGGAATAATTCCAATAACCTCTCCAATTTCTTTCTCAACAATTTCTTTAATATTACTATGGGATTTATTTATAATAACCTTAATATTTTTTATATTTAAGTCCTCTGCCAATTTTTTTAATCTTTTTCCTGTTAGAATTGATTTTTTTGTTGGTTCAACTACTATTATTAATAAGTCAATATTTTCTAATACCTTCCTACCAAAATGTTCTAATCCTGCCTCCATATCCAAAATAACAACTTCATTTCTTTTTAATATTAAATGTCTTAATAATCTCCTTAACAAAACTGAAGCAGGGCAAATACATCCCTGACCACTTTTTTCAATAGTTCCCATAACCATTAAAGTAATGTTATCATTAACTTTCTTTCCAAGTATGTCAATTAAATCATCAACTTTTGGATTAATTTTAAAAATAGAGCCATAACTTCCAGGCTTAGCTCCAGTCCTTTCTTCTATTATATCTGCCCTTTCAGATAATGGTTTAATATATTCAATTCCAAAATTTAAAGATAATGTTGGATTATTATCACAATCTACCCCAATAACTTTAAAATTATCTTTTGAAAAGAGTTTTATAAGTTGAGAGGCAATAAAAGTTTTTCCAACTCCTCCCTTACCAACAATTGCAATTTTCATAAATACTCACAAAATTAATTATTATTTTTTTCTTAGTATTATTTCATCAAAAATATTTTCTTGAATAATTTCTATTTTGTTTTCATAAGCTAAATATAAAGAAGGAATAAAGTATTTAATCTTATCATCTTTATTTTTAAAAACTTCCTGATAGATGATTTCCCTCTTCTTAGATATTATATTATAAAGTTCTTCTATAATTTTCTCAATATTTTCCTCTTCAATCATCTCATCAACAATATCATCAATATTATAAATTATTACCTCTTTTTTAGTGTTTTTCTTTTTTATCTTTTTTAATTCTCTCTTTACATTTTTTATAAGTTTTTCTTCATTTATTTTTTCTTCTTTTTTACATCTTTTTTTAACCTTTTTTTCTTTTTTAGGATTTAGTTGATTGTATAAATATTCTGATTTCATCCTTAATAAAATACTTGCCACTAAAATAACATCTGCTGATAGTTTTATATCAAATCTTTTAAGTTCTTTAATTTTATTAATATAAAAATCTGCCACTTCTTCAATATTTATATCCCAAGGATTAATTTTTTTTGTTTTTATTCCTTCTTTAATAATTCTAACCCATAACTCAATATCCATTTTCCTTCACTTTTTTAACTACTTTTATCCCATAAATTTCTGTTTCTTTATAGTTATTTTCTTTTTCAATGCTCTTAACCATATCCCAAATAGTTAATAATGCAACACTAACCCCTGTTAATGCCTCCATTTCAATGCCTGTTTTATATGTTGTCTTAACTTTACAAATTGCTTTTATTCTATCATCAAAAATTTCAAATTTAATATCTATTGATGTTATTGGAAGAGGATGGCAGAGGGGGATTATTTCATAAGTTTTTTTAACTGCTAAGATTCCTGCTATTTGGGCAGTTGCTAAAATATTTCCTTTTTTTATCTTATTTTCTTTTATTAATTTTATTGTTTTTGGCATTAATTTTATATATCCCTCTGCAATTGCTTCCCTATAAATATTATTTTTATTGGATATATCAACCATATTAACTCCTTTATCTGAAAGGTGGGAAAACAAGAGTTTTCACCTTTTCCATAATGTTGTTACTTTCCATAATAGAAGAACCAATTAAAGCAGCATCACAACATTCTAAAACATATTTTAATTCATTTCTCTTGTATATTCCACTCTCAGATATTTTTATTTTATTTTTAGGAATTAGTGAAGATAATCTTTCAGTTGTTGATAAATCTATTTTTAAAGTATCTAAATCCCTATTATTTATCCCTATTATTTTAGCTCCAAAATTTAGGGCAATATCAATTTCTTTCTCATTATGTGTTTCTACTAAACACTCCAATTTATAATCATCTGCATAATCTAAAAACTTACCTAAATCATCTCCTAAAGCCTTAACTATTAGTAAAATAGCATTAGCACCAATTTCATTTGCTATATCAATCTGATATTTATCAATAATAAAGTCCTTCATTAAAATAGGAATATCAAACCTTCTAACTAATATTAAATTTTTATAACTACCATTAAAATAATTTGGTTCTGTTAAAATTGATATGCCAATACATCCCCCTTCTATCATTGCCTTAGCAATATCTAATATATTTTTTTCATTAATTTCTTTAATTTTTCCTTTAGATGGAGAAGCAGGCTTTATTTCAGTTATTATAGGATTTCTATCTTTTGCATATTTTATAGCTTTTGATAGTTTAAATTTTCTTTTTTTGTCAATATCATACTCTATATAATTTTTTAGCTTTTCTATAATATTGATTTTTTTCTCATTTTTTAACTGTAATCTTCTCTTTAATAATATCTCTTTCAATTTGCTCATTTTCTTCACTTTCAATATTTTCAGTTGGAATTTCTTTTTTAACTCTTTCAATTAAACAATTTTTTGGTGTTAATATCATATATTCATTACCTAAAAGAGCTAATAATCCTCCCATTTTTGTAACTTCATTTTTAACTTTTTTTAATAATTCAAGAAATTCATCATCAGCCTCTTTTTCAATATTTGGGATTTTTGCTATAACTATATATCCTGCTTCTACCAATACCAAAGCATTTATAGCATCATTTTCATCATATACATCACAAACCTTTATAATAAGTTTCTCAGATTCTGGTTCAACATTTAACTCTTCTATCTCTTGTAAATATTCCTCAACATTTATACTCTCTGGTTTTACATCAGAACCATTATTTCCTTTTAATATTTTTTTTAAAAACTCAAACATCCCAGTCCACCTTTTTTAAATAATGATGAAAGATGTTTATTAATTCATCTAAACCTTCTCCAGTCTTAGCAGATAATAATAAAACTTTATTCTTTAATCTATTTTCAACATAATTTTTAAGCTTTTCCTTTTCTTCAATATTTAATAAATCAGATTTATTAATGACTACTATAATAGGTTTGTTGTATCTAAATTTTAGTAGATAATGTAATTTTTCAAAATTTTTTAATAAACCAACAGTTCCATCAACAACATGGATTATCATATCTGCTTTATCTATCTCTTCATAAGTTTTTTTTAATATTGAAGGTGTTAAAATTGGAGAAAGTTTATCATCTTTTGTATATAATCCACCTAAATCAACAAATATAATATCTACAATTATAGGGTTTTTTTTAGCCTTTCCAATCTTTATTTTCCCCCAGTATTTTTTTACTGGGTTTTTAGTAGTACCCCCAACTTCTGAAACATATGATATATATTTTCCAAAAAGAGCATTCATTAATGAAGATTTTCCTGAATTTTCTGGTCCAATTATGGCAATTTTAAATTCCATATTATTCAACCTTAAATAATAGTTATTTAAATTATTTTAAATATATTACATCACATAACTTTTTAATAGTTTGTTTATAAATCCTTTTTATGATTTATAAAATATTTTATTGGTGAAAATTTGAAAATTAAACCAGAATGTGCTATCTGTATAGTTAGGCAAGTGGTAGATGCATGTAAAGAAATAACTTCTAATGAAAAACTACAATTTAAATATATAAAGGAATGTTTTGATGTTATAAAAGAAAACTATGGAGAAAATGTAGTACCCGCATGGATGGGTACTAAAGTTCATAGATATCTTAAAGAAATCTCTATGTGTCCGGACCCATATAAAAGATTAAAAGAAAGAGCAAATAACATAGCTATGAAATATTTAGATTTTGTTAGACAACAGTGTAATATTAACGATGACTATCAAAGATTAAAAAAAATTATCTTAGCCACTATAGCAGGAAATGTTATCGATTTTGGAGCTTACAGTACAAATGTAGATTTTGAAAAGTTAATTTTAAAGACATTAAATGAAGACCTAACTATAGACCATAGTAATGAGTTATTAAATGATTTAAAAAATCCAAATGTTAAGAAGGTTTTATATATATGTGATAATGCAGGAGAAATAATTTTTGATAGACTTCTAATAGAAGAAATTAAAAAATATAATAAAGAAGTTGTAGCAGTAGTTAAAGGAAAACCTATTTTAAATGATGCTACTATGGAGGATGCTATTTTTGCAGGAATTGATAAGGTAGCAAGAGTTATAACTACTGGTTTAGATGTTATAGGAATCTTATTAGAAGAATGTTCAGAAGAATTTAAAGAAGAATTAAAAAGTTCAGATATTATTATTGCTAAAGGTATGGGAAATTATGAAAGTTTACCAGAGTATAAATTGGATAAAAAAGTTTATTTTATTTTAAAAGCTAAGTGTAATCCTGTTGCTGAAAATTTAAATGTTAAGGTTGGGGATAATATAGTATTATCAAAATATATCTAAAAAACTATTTCTTAACAATTTCTATAATTTCTCCATCTCTCAATTTAATAATCTTTGAAGCATATCTTTCTAATTCTTGTTCATGAGTTACCATAATTATTGTTATTCCTTTCTCATTTAATTCTTTTAACATTTCCATAACAGTAATTCCACTTTTACTATCTAAATTTCCTGTTGGTTCATCAGCAAATATTATTTTAGGGTTGTTGGCTAAAGCTCTTGCTATTGCTACTCTTTGCTGTTGTCCTCCACTTAGTTGATGAGGATAGTGATTTAATCTATTTTCTAAACCAACCATTTCTAATAATTTTTTTGCTCTTTTTCTCCTATAATATTTATCTTTCTCGTCTAATATCATTGGAAGTTCAACATTTTCTAAAGCTGTTAATGTTTTTATTAAATGAAATTGCTGAAAAATAAATCCACTTATTTTTCTCCTAAAAATTGCTTTCTTATTTTCACTCATTAAACTTGTTTTTCTTCCTTTATAATAAACTTCTCCCTTTGTTGGAACATCTAAAAGAGCCAAAATATTTAATAATGTGGATTTTCCACATCCAGAGGGTCCTCTTATCATAACAAACTCTCCCTCTTCAATTTCCAAATTAATATTTTTTAAGGCTATTGTTTTTGCCTCTCCTCTTCCATAAATTTTCCAAACATTTTCAGCTCTTATCAAAGTCTATTCCCCTCTCAATGTCTCTATTGGATTTAATTTAGCTCCACTTTTTGCTGGGAAATAACCACTAATAACACCAACTAAAAATGAAAATGCTAAAATTCCAACAATTAACTCATAAGAGATATAGGCATTAACCATTAAATAACCCATTTTATGAGCAACTATTTCAATACCTTTTGCTAATAAAATTCCCAAAATTAAACCAATAACTCCTCCAAATAATCCTAAAAATCCAGACTCAATAATAAATATTGCTAAAATATCTGTTGTTTCTGCTCCCAAAGCCTTTAATATTCCTATATCTTTCCTTCTTTCTAAAATACTCATATGCATAGTGTTTGAGATGCCAACAGCCCCAACCAATAATGAAATAGCTGCAACTCCAACAACAAATATTGTTATAGCACCAAGAACTGAATTAACAGTTTTTGCTAACTATTCTGCTGTTAAAACAGAAAACTCTTCATCTCCAAAAGATTTTTTTAGAGCTTTTTTAATATCTTCTGAAACCTTTTCAACATCTTCCCCTTCTTTTACTGATGCAATGATAAAGTTATATTTTCCCTCATTTCCAAACAGTTTTTCTCCAACATTTATATTTAAAATAACTGAATTATCATCCTGCTGATTTCCTACTTCTTTTAAAATTCCAACAACTCTAAATTTTTTATTTTTAATTTTTATTACATCACCAACTTTTATTTCTCTATCAAATAAGTTATGAGCTGTTCCATAACCTATAATACATGCATATTTATCATTATCTTCTAACCATCTACCACTTTCAATACTATAACCACTATTTTCATAAACTTTTTTTAATCTTGATGGAGTTGCATAATAGTAGGATACAAATCTTTTTTCACCATCATATTCTATTTCACATCCACCATACCAACCATACACAACTGTATCAACACCTTTAACATTTTCAACAGCTTTAACATCTTTTTTGGTAAATAAATGTGAGGGAGGAATTCCCAACTGTTTTGTTGGAAGAATAGTTATTTTATTTGAACCCATTTTCATCATTTCTTCATGTATATAATTTTGAACACCATAACCTAAAGATATTAAAACAACCATTGCCAAAACTCCAATTACAACTCCAATGATTGTTAATAAACTTTGAGTTCTTTTTTGTTTTATATTTTTTAATGCAAAAATAACAATATCTTCAACTTTCATAAATTTCCCCTTAATATATTATAACTATTATACTATTATATATTATAATTATTAATTATAATGTTATATAGCAGTAATAAAAGATTTTGAGGGATATGATGTTTAAAAAATTTTTAATAATTTTGATGTTTGTAGGATTATCTTCAATCTCTGCTATCCAAATAGATGAAATTCAATACCAGCCAAATATTATTCATCCTGGGGATGATGTAGATTTATGGGTTAAAATAACCAATAATAATTATGATAATGAAGTTGAAAATGTAGTAGTTGAAATAACTCCACATTATCCTTTTGAACTAAAACAAGTTAATCCCATTAAGGGAAAGGCTATAATTAGCCATTTAAATCCTGGAGAATCAGATACAGTATATTTTAAATTACATGTTGATGAAAATGCTCCTTCAAGAGATTATAGGATAGATGTAAAAGTAAGTTATGATGAGGTTGAGAAAGAAAATGGGGAAAAAATAATTCATCACTATGAACTTACTAAAGTTTATTATCTTCCTGTTTATGGGGTAGCAAGTTTTCAATTAAATATAAACGATACTTCAATAATTCCTGGAAAAACTGAAACTATAAAATTAGATATAAAAAATGTTGGAACTGGAGATGCAAAATATTTAAATCTCTATTTAATTGGAAATGATAAAATTAACATTTTAGGAGGTAGTTCAATTTTTATTGGATGTCTAAAAGCAGGTAATCAATATGTCATCCCAATAAAAATATATGCTACTCCAGAAATTGAAGATGGAATATATTCAATTAATGCAAAATTATTTTGGATTGGAGAGGATGGAAGTCAATATAATCAAACTATCCCTTTGAATATAAGAGTTTTAAAAAAGATTTATAAAAATCAACCATATATTTACTTAGATGATGTAAGAAATAAAGGGAATTATGTAGAAATAACTATTGGAATTGCAAATAGAGGGTCTTCAAAGCTTAGGCATTGTGTTATGACATTAACAGTAAATGGAAAAAATTATACAAGATATATAGGAGATTTGGATGAAGATGATTATGATACTTCAGTTTTTGACATTTATGAATTTGGAAAAATTCCAATTAAAGTAAGAGTAACATATTTTGATGATTATCATAATTTCTATAATATTACAAAAGTATTTAATATACAAGTTAAAAAATCAGAAAAACAAGAAACATTAAACCCTATCTATTTAGTTATTGGAGTAATTGTTATAATTTTTATATTATATATTATAAGAAGAAAAAGAAGAAATCAGGAATTTGAAGAATTTTAATTATTTAAAATTTTAAATAATGAGTTTGATAATTATGTATATAGAACATCCATTAATAAAACCAAACAAGTTAGAGGCAAGATTATATCAGCAGCTGATAGCAGCTAATGCTTTAAAAAAAAATACTTTATGTGTTATTCCAACAGGATTAGGGAAGACAGCAATTGCTATTTTAGTTATAGCAGGAATTTTATCTAAAAAAGATGGTAAAGTTTTAATTTTAGCACCAACAAGGCCTCTGGTAGAGCAGCATTGTAAAAGACTCAAAGAAATATTAAATTTCAATGAAGATGAAATAATAGCAATAACTGGAAAAATTCCTCCTAAAAAAAGGGAAACATTATATAAAAAGGCAAAAATAATAGTTGCTACTCCTCAGGTTATAGAAAATGATTTAATAGCAAAAAGAATTAATCCAGATGATTTTGTTTTATTTATTGCTGATGAAGCTCATCATACAGTTGGAAATCATGCCTATGCTTTTGTAGCAAAAAATTTTAAAGATAAGTGTCATGTTTTAGCTTTAACAGCATCTCCAGGGGCAGATGTTGATAAAGTTATGGAAATTTGTGAGAACTTAGGTATTAAACATATTGAGTTGAGAGATGAATATGATAAAGATGTTAAGCAGTATATTGCAAAAGTTAAGTTAATTCCTGTAAGGGTTGAACTTCCTAAACCATTTGAAAAAGCTTTAAAACTTATTAATGAAGCTATAAAAGAAAGATTAAAATTTTTAAAAGAGTATGGAGCAATTAATTCAATACAAGTTACAAAAACAGATTTATTAGAATTACAGCCAAAATTATTTGCTTATGATGATAATATAAAGTATTATTTAATTAGAGTTTGTTCAGAGGTATTAAAGTTAATGCATGGTAAAGAGCTATTAGAAAGTCAGGGGAAAGATATTTTTATCAACTATATAGAAAAATTAAATGAACAGAGAAGTAAATCAGCAAAATCTATTTTAGAAGATGAAAAAATTAGGAGAGCTGTTGAATATCTAAAACTTATAAAAATAGAACATCCAAAGTTAAATAAAGTTTTGGAATTAGTAAAAAAAATTTTAGAGAGAAATAAGGATGAAAAAATAATTATTTTTACACAATACAGGGCAACTGTTGATAAAATTGTTAATCTCCTACAGAAAGAAAATATCAAAGCAATTAAATTTATTGGTCAAGCTGGGAGAGATGGAAAAGGAATGAGTCAAAAGGAACAAATAGAAGCTATTAAAAAATTTGAAGAAGAGGGTAATGTTTTAGTTTCTACAAGTGTCTCAGAGGAAGGAATAGATATTCCAGCAGTGAATTATATAATATTTTATGAGCCTGTACCTTCAGAGATTAGGTTAATTCAAAGAAGAGGTCGAGCAATGAGAGGAGAGGGAGGAGTTTGTTATGTCCTTATAGCCAAAGGGACAACTGATGAAGCTTATTATAGAGCTGCTCTTTATAAAGAGAGAGAAATGAAAAAAATATTAAGAGTTATATGTAATACTGCTAAAAAGAAACTTGAAGAAAAATATGGTAAAATTGTAGAGTTGGAAGGAGATAAGGTTGAGATAGTAGAAATAAAAAAAGTTGAAAATGAAAAAAAAGAGACTCCTAAGGAAGAAACTAAAAAACCAAAAACAATATTAGATTTCTTAAAATTAGCTGAGGAAAAAAGTAAGAATATAAAAAAAGATGAAAAAGAGAAGGAAACTAAGAATAACAATAACAAAAATATAAAAAATATAAAAATTGTTGTAGATGTAAGAGAAAAGGGAATTGCAAAGTATTTTTTAGAGAAAGGGGTAGATGTTGAAATAAAATCTTTAGAAATTGGTGATTATGTTGTAAGTGATAGGGTAGTTATTGAAAGAAAAACAGGGGATGATTTTATAGAGTCTATTATAGATAAGAGATTATTTAATCAATTAAAAAGTTTAAAAAATCATTATGAAAAACCTATTTTAATAATTGAAGGTGACTATAAAAAAAGATTACATGAAAATGCAATTATTGGTGCTATTTTAACAGTTATCTTAGATTTTGGAATACCTATAATATTTACAAAAGATATAAATGAAACTATAAACTATATTTTAAAAATAGCTGAAAAGGAACAGATAAAAGAGAAAAGACCAATAATAATAAGAACTGGAAAAAAGCCTTTATCTTTAAAAGAAAGACAGGAATTTATTGTTCAGTCACTTCCAGATGTTGGAGGTGCTTTGGCTAAAAATTTATTAAAGCATTTTAAGACAGTTGAGAGAGTATTTACTGCAAAAGAAGAGGAATTAATGGAAGTTGAAGGTGTTGGAAAAGAAAGAGCTAAGAAAATTAGAGAAGTTTTAACTGCAGAATATAAATAAAGAGGTGCTTAAATTATGAGTAATATATATAAATTTTCACAAAGAGAAATAATTGATTTATTAGTATCTGTTATTATTATATCTATTATTTTTGCCTATCCATATTTAACTTTGTCAAATATTATTATTGCTTTAATTGCAGTGGGTAGTGGGTTTATATTTCATGAGTTAATGCATAGATTTGTTGCCAGATATTTTGGAGCATATAGTGAGTTTAGAGCATGGTATGAAGGTTTATTAATTGCTTTAATATTAAAAATCATATTAAAATTTACTTTTATAGCCCCTGGAGCTGTATATATTTATAAAGATTATTTAACTCCTGAAGAAAGTGGTATAATTGCCTTAGCTGGGCCATTAACTAATGTTGGTTTAGCAATTATTTTTTTAATATTAGCAAATATATCAACATCATTACATTTTTTGGGAATATTTGGGGCATATATTAATTTTTATTTAGCTGGATTTAATATGATTCCAATACCTCCCTTTGATGGTTCCAAGGTTATACTTTGGAATCCACTAATATGGGTAGTGGTAGCTATTCCATTATTTATAATAATGATGTTCCCAGGGATTATCTTATAAAAGTGAGAAAAATGAAAATTTCTATTATTGGAGGAACTGATGGATTAGGGAAGTGGTTAGCAAGATTTTTTAAAAATAAAGGATTTGATGTTATTGTAACTGGGAGAGATGTTGAAAAAGGAAAAAAAGTAGAGGAGGAGTTAAAAGTTAAATTTACAAATGATAACATTAAAGCAGCAAAAGAGGGAGATGTAGTTATTGTTTCTGTTCCCATAAATGTTACTGAGAGAGTTATTAAAGAGATTGCTCCCCATGTTAGAAAGGGCTGTTTATTAATGGATGTAACATCTATAAAAGAGATTCCTTCTAAAACAATGGAAAAGTATGCTAAAGAAGGTGTAACTGTTATTCCCACTCATCCAATGTTTGGGCCAACTGCACCCTCATTTGAGAGGCAAGTAGTTATTTTAACTCCTTCTAAAAAACATATGGAGAGTAGGTGGTTTAATTGGCTTTATAATCTTTTAAAAGAAGAAGGGGCAAGGATTATTATTATTTCTCCTGAGGAGCATGATAAAATTATGGGAGTTGTTCAAGGTTTAACACATTTTACTTTTATATCTTTAGCATCTACATTAAAAGAGTTAAATGTTGATATAAAAAAATCAAGAGAATTTGCATCTCCAATATATGAACTTATGCTTTCTATCATTGGAAGAATTATAGGACAAAATCCTTATTTATATGCAGATATACAAATGTTCAATCCAAGGATTGAGGAAATTAATAACACTTTTTTAAATGAAGCTATGAAAATTAGTAATATTGTTAAAAAGAGAGATAGAGAAGAGTTTGTTAAGATTATGAAAGATGCTGCCAAACACTTTGGTAGTGAAGCAAAAAGAGGAATATATTACTCAGATAAGGCCTTATTTGCTTTATCTAAAGAGATAGAAGGATTAAAGAAGAATATAAATAAAGAGATAGCTGTTAAAAACTTAGAAAGTGGAAATATACATTTTGGAATATTAAAAAATGTTGAAGGAGACTATATAATATTAGAAAAAAATGGTAAAGAAGAAAAATTTAATCTACTCAGAAGTGAAATTTATTTTAACTCTGAATTAAAGGAGTTAAAAGATAAGTATTTACCAAAAAAATATTATGATATCTCTGTTTTATTCAGGGAGAATATTGATGAAAACATAATATTAGAGTTGTTAAAAAATATCTTTGATATTGAAATTATAGATATCTACAAAGGAGATAAAATAAAAAATGGATATAAAAGTGTAACATTTAGAATATACTCCTATAAAAAAGATGAATTAAATAAATTAAAATCCAAGTTTATAGAAATAATTAGAAACATAGGGGGAGAGTTGAGATATGAGAATAAGAGATTTTATTAGAACTATAGAAGGTTTATACTTTGCAGTAAATTCTTATGTTCATCCTCCAAATAAAATATATGCTTTTTTAAGATATGTTCCCTATGACTTAGCAAACTTTAAAGGATTAATAAGAGAAATTAATGGAAAAAAATATATAAAAATTCCAGATACAGAAACAGCATATAAATTTTTAGAAGATAATTTTAAAAAGTATCTATTTTTTGATGAAAATATAGATGTTCTTATGCATGCTATAAATAAGGAAGATGTTGAAGATGTTTATTATCCTAATTATAAATTATTGGAAATTATAGATAATCCAAAAAATTCCCTTGAAGAAAAATGTAGAAAGTTGGCTTTAATTTTAGAAGATTATGGAGTTTCAATATATAGTATGGGTGTTACTGGCTCTCTCTTGATAGGTTTATCATCTAATAATTCAGATATTGATTTTGTTGTTTATGGAGAAAACTTTAATAAAGCAAGATACGCCTTAAAAGAAGCAATAGAAGACAAAAAAATTAATCCTCTCTCAGTTGATTTTTGGAAAAAGGCTTATGAAAAGAGAATAAAAAATAATGAGTTATCATTTAAAGAGTTTATTTTTTATGAAAAAAGAAAATACAACAGGGGAGTTATTGATAATACAATGTTTGATTTACTATATGTAAGAGAATATAAAGATATAAAAGAAAAATATGGAACAAAATATAAAAATTTAGGATTTATTAAGATTGAAGGAGAAGTTTTAGATGATTCATTTATTTTTGATAATCCTGCAGTTTATAAAATAGAATGTTATAATGATGATAGCATAAAAGAAGTTGTTTCTTTTACACATACATATTCAGGACAAGCATTTAAAGGAGAAAAAATAGTTGTTAGAGGAAAATTAGAATTAGTAAATAACGATTATAAAAGAGTTGTAGTTGGAACTACAAGGGAAGCTATTAATGAATATATAAAGTTAAAGGATTTATCCAAATAAAGCTGCCAATCCAGCAGCAGCTGCTCCAATATCTTCCTCTTTTTTCTCTTCTTTTTTCTCTTCTTCTTTCTTCTCTTCTTCTCCTGCAGCAGGTGCAGCTACAGGTGCAGCTGCAACTGGCATTGCTGCATTAGCTATTGCTTCATCTATATCTACTCCTTCTAATCCTGCAACTAATGCCTTAATTCTTGCCTCATCAACTTCTACTCCTGCAGCAGATAAAACTGCCTTTAAGTTTTCTTCATTTATTTCTTTTCCTGCTGCATGTAATAATAAAGCTGCATATATATATTCCATTTTTACACCTCCATGTGTTTCATATTTTATATATTAAATTTAAGAAAATATTTTAGGTTTCAATATCTATAAAAACATTATATATAATTTTCGGTTAGAACAATAAAGCCAATCCACTGACAGCATCTTCCTCTTTCTTCTCTTCCTTCTTCTCTTCTTCTTTTTTCTCTTCTGTTTTAGTTTCTACCTGTTGAGGAGTTGAAGAAAGTTTTTGTTTTATTTCTTCATCAAGTGCTTCATCTGGTAATTTAGATGCTAATGCTAATGCTTGAGCATATGCTTTTCCTAAGACATCTGCAGCAGTATCTTTTGTAACATAACATGCTTCAACAGCAACAGCTTTGGCATTGATAAATGCCTTTTGTATAAGTAATGGTAAAACTTCTTTTGCTGGATATGCAATATTAAATGCTAAGTTCATTGCATGCTGATATGCTTGCTGAATATCTGATAATATTTTTTCTTCATCTACTTTTAAAGTTTCAGGTGTGTAGATTATTCCATCTTCATAAACAGCTAAAATATTTAATCCTACTTTAACTGGTTTAATTCCAAGTTTGTTTAAAACATTTGCAACATCCTGAGAAACAACTTCTCCCTTCTTTACAACAACTTTATCCTCTTTTATAGCAATTTTACCTTTTTCTATAGCTGCAGGAATTCCTGCCCTTTTCAATTCTGATAAAAATGGTCCTGGTGGTATTCCAGTAGGTCCTTTTTCAACTTTAATATCACAAGGTGCTATTTGTCCAGCCTTTACAGGTGCAGGACTTTTATTTTCTTCTAACATCTTGTAAAGTTTAAAAGGATTCATATCAGTAACTAATATTGCAGCTCCTCTCTCAATATAATCTGCAAGTTCAGCAAGTTTTGGATTGTTTAATTCTTGAGCAGCTTCTTTTATAGCTCTTTCTATTAATGTATTTCTTGACATTCTAAGCTTAACTTTATCTCTAATTTTATCTCTAATCTCTTGAAGTTGAGGAGCTGGAACATCCATCATATCTACTAATGCCACAACTGGCTTACTTTTAATAAGCCCCTTCAATGTTTTAACTTCCTCAAATTTCCAAGGGGCTACATGAGCCTTAACTTTGGTTTCCATATTCTCAACCTTTTAAAATTTATTTATTATTGTTTATTTTTTCTTTTTAGTTTCTTTTTCAATTTTAACAGCAGGACCCATTGTTAATTTTACATAAGCATCTTTAATATGATAGAGTCCTTTTTCATATTTTTGTGCAACAACATTTAATACTGCTTCTATATTATCAACAATTTGCTCATCAGTCATTTTCTCATTTCCAACTAAAACTTGGAAATATGGTTTGTCTCTTGTATTTATAACAACTGTCTTTTTTAATCTTTCAACTAATGGTTTTATATTTGCATTTGCTGGAACTGGTTTAGGCATCTTACCTCTTGGCCCTAATATAACCCCCCAGTATCTACCAATTAATGGCATTAAATCTGCCTGGGCAATGAAGAAATCATGATTTTTAGCTAATTTTCTTAATTCTCTTTTATTTTTACCTAATTCTTCAATTTGTTCTTTTCTTATTGCAGTTAATCCTAATTCTTCTGCCTGTTTTATTAAATCTCCTGTACCAACTACCGCTATTCTTGCAGGTTTTCCTCTACCATGAGGAAGAACAACTTCTGCCTTAATTCTATTTTCTGGTTTTTTCATGTCTATTTCTTTTAATGTAGCAATAAATTCAAATGATTGTGTGAAGTTTCTCGGCTTCGCCTTTTGGCGAGCCTCCTTCACTGCTTTTAATATTGCTTCTCTGTCCATACTTTCTCCTCCTACTTTAAGTGTTTCAAAAATAGAGACAATAAAATTATAAATCCTATAAAAATAGCTTTCAAATATATATAATTTTCTAAAAAATTATAAAAATTGAGAAAAATAGTTTAAAGAATATTTATATATTTATTCCTTTTTATATTTTTCTAAAACTTTTAAAGCTGTTGGTAATATATCTTCTAATGGTCCGAAGCACATACTGTCAGCAGTTCCTAATAAAGCAGCTGGATTTAAAACTTCTTCCATATTGGAGATTCCTTTACTCTTCATTAGTTTTAATAATTTCTCTAAGGATTCTTCAGCCATCATTTGAGCAAAATCAGCTGGAGCTCCTAATATTTTAGTTACAGCATCTCTATAGGCTAATAAACCAGCATAAACAACAGCAGTAACTGCTGAACCCATATCACAAACAGGGCTTATTAAATCAGCAGGTAGTTTATAAGCATTTCCTCTTGCTTTTTTAGCTAATTCATAAAGTTTATTTAATGCTTCTTCTGTAGCATATCCTTCAGCAATATAAACTTGTCCTTTCATTTCAGGAACACATCCTGGGTGGTAAGAAGTTACATTTAAATCTTTTCTACCAAAGTCTTCTTTTAATATTTTGGCAAATTTAACTGTTGGAATTGTACATGCATGAGTTATTATCGCCCCTTCTGGAATTGCATCAACAAAGTTTTTAATAATATCTGGTTGTTTTTTACCTTTTGGTAGCCATGTTAATATAACATCTGCATCTTCAACTGCTTCTTTATCATTTTCTGCTATTTCAAAACCTAAATCTTCTGGATGGACAAAATGAATACAAGCTTTTGGTGGTTTTGGTAATTCTTTAGCTTTAGCTTTAACTACTTCTCTAATTTTTGGCATAATACTTTCAGGATTTCCATTTAAATGAGCTTCCATAACTTCTTCTGGAGAAAATTCATCAATAATTACCAATCCAGGATTTTCTTTAAAACATGGGTCTGAAACTACAACTTTATCAAATGCATCAGTTAAATATTTTAATTCTGCAGCCATTGTTATAGATGAGTGGGTTAAAGCTATTTCTGGTTTATTTACTTCTTTAGCAACTTGACATGCTCTCATAAAGTTAGTTATTCCTGCAGCTACATGGGTTCTGTAACATCCAATTCCTAAAACTGCCAATTTCATATTTAGCTCACCTTAGAATTTTCTATATTATTTATTTATTTTTACTGTATAATCTGTATAATATATTTTTCGATTTGTTTCAAATATTAATAACTATTAAAAAATATTATATGACTAACCATAAATTTTAATAACTAAGCATCTTATTGGAGAAGCATCGACATCTTTAATTTTTAAAGGAACACCTAAAAAATGAAATCTTTTATTAATTAATTTCTTTAAATTAGAGTTTAAATTTTCAATTATTAATATATTGTTTGATAATAAAAGATAATGCTCTTCAAAATCTCCAATAGTACAGGCATCAATTCCTACACATTTTATATTTTTGTTTATAAGTTTTGTTATGTCAATTTTAGGACAAAATTTGAAATATTCCTTTTTTCCCCAATATTTAGAGTATCCTGTATATATAAGGAGAATCTCAACATCCTCAGGAATATTATTTAAGTTTTTTAGCTCTACACAATATCCTAAACCTTTAATAATTTCTCCATCAATATTATTATTTTTAAGATGAACATGTTTAGGATAATCTATATGAGTTGATAAATGGGTAGAAAAACATATTTTTGAGGTTATATATTCATCAATTTCTTCATCAATTTTTAAACCATAATCTCCTGGATAGGAAAAGTTTATAAGAAAGTGTGATAAATCTAACAATCTCTCACCATATATTTAAATTTATAAAATAAAAAGTAAAAAATTATAGTTTAAAGTAAATAATATAATTGTTATTAAAAATAGATTATAATGTATTGGGAAAGGGTGGGGTTGTAGTATGAGTGCAAATAATTTAAGTGACAAGGCTAAAAAATTGGAGTCATTAACATCTAAACTTTTAGAGACACTAAAAAATCAAACATCTAAAGAAAATGGAAAAGAAGAAAATGAAATAAAAAAAGATGAGGAAATAAAAAAAGAGGAAAATAAGGATAATAATAAAGAAAATAATAATGAAAAAACTAACAAAATTGATAATTTATGTAATAAAATAGCTGAAATTAAAGCTAAAAATGAAAATACCTCAATATATATAAAAGAAGATATTCAGCAAATTAACAAAAAATTAGATATGATTCTTGATTATCTAAAAAAATCAGATTATTCAAATATAAAAACATTACTGGATAAAGTTGTTGAAAGGTTAGAAAAACTTGAAGCTCCAAAACAAGATTTGAAAGAAGTAGTAGATAAATTAAACAGTATTATCCAAACCTCTAAATCTGAAATTGTTGAAAAATTAAATATAGTAAATGATAGTATTAAAAATACCTCTGAAAAAATAGACATAGTGGATAAAAGAGTAGAATTAGCAAATGAAAAAATTAGTAATCTCTCTGAAAAAATAGAGGATATTCTTGAAAATAGTGGTATTACAGTTGTAGATTTGATTAAATTAATAAGGGAAATTTACAGCCAAATAAAAGAAATTAGAAAACTTGTTGAATCTGGAGATTTTAAAAGTATAGAGAAAGCAATTAATTTGGTAGATGAACTAAACGAAAAAATCGATGAGTATATAAATGAAATAAAAAATAATATATAAAAGTTTTAAAATATAAAGTAACTATAATAAAAATTGAATAAAACAAGAGGTAGAAATATGATTGATAGAGTTTTAATTGAGATTAATAAAACTGAGGGAATTAATGGCAGTATGGTTGTTAGTAAGGATGGATTAGTTATTGCTTCTCAACTCCCGGGAAATATGGATTCTGAACTTATTGGAGCAATGGCTTCAGCAGCATATGGAGCTGCAGAGAGGACTACCTCAGAGGTAGGAATAGGAAATCTTACTCAGGCAATGATTGAAGGAGATTATGGAAAAATAGTTATGGTAGATGCAGGAGAAGGAATTTTAATTGCTTTAACAGAACCAAGAGTAAATTTGGGATTGATTAGAATAGTTTTAAAAAGAGCTGCAGAAAAAATAAAGACAATGATTTAATTTTTATTTTTTGGTGAATATTATGGTTTTCAGTGGTGTAAATTATAATAAAAATATTGAAATTTTAAAAATTCCTAAGGATAGAGTTGGTGTTTTAATAGGGAAAGGAGGGAATATAAAAAAGACAATTGAAAAAGAATTAGGAGTAAAATTAGAGATTGATTCTGATGGAACTGTTACTATTTACAGTACAGATGAAACAAAGGAACCTTTAGCTGTTTGGAAAGCAAAAGATATTGTTAGAGCAATAGGAAGAGGATTTAATCCAGATATTGCTTTAAAATTACTATCAGATAACTATACTTTAGAAGTTATTAATATAGATGACTATGCAAGTTCTGAAAATGCAATTAGAAGATTAAAAGGTAGAGTTATTGGTAAAGAAGGAAAATCAAGAAGATATATTGAAAATTTAACAGATACAAATGTATCAGTGTATGGGAAGACTGTTGCAATTGTTGGAGAACATGACAATGTCTATATTGCCAAGGAAGCTGTTGAAATGCTTTTAAAAGGAGCTTCTCATGCAAGAACATATAAATTTTTAGAAGGAGAAAGACAAAAAGTTAAAAGGGCAAAATTTGAACTTTGGCAAAAAAAAGATATTGATATTTTTAAAGATTATAAAGAATAAATTAAAGATTATAAAGAATTGTCATTTTTATTTATTAAAAATTTAATATTTTTAATTTAATATTTTTAGGGATTTTACTTTATAAATAAAATTTTAAAAATATAGAGAGGTCTTTGGTGATTAAATTGAGTTATCCATCACATATATGTAGAGGAGGAGATTTAAGAGGTTTAGCTTTTTGTTGTCCCCCTCTAAAATATTGTCCTATTCATGATGCACTAAAAGTTTTAAAAATGTCACCTGAAGAGTATATAAAATTAAAAGAAGAATTTGGTAAAAAAACAAAATTAGGTTTAGGTAGAAATACATGCTTTGGGTCATTAGTTTGGTGTTGTAAAATAACTAAACCATGTCCATTTAGAGATTATGAACTTCAACTTAATAATATTTCTCCTGAGGAATATATGAAGTTAAAAATGGAACTTGCAGAATATATATTAAAAAATAGTCAGTGGTTTAAAGAATCTGTTGAAATTTTAACTAAAAAAGGATTTAAAAAGGAAGATGTTGAAAAAGCATTGTTAAAGACTGGAGATTTTAAAAAAGCTTATGAATTATTGAGAAAGCTTTAGTATAGCCTCTGCAATATCTCCATTACATTCCTCTAAAGCTTTCCTTGCTTCTTCTTCGGATACATTACATTGTTCAGCAACTATTTTAACATCATCCTCAGTAATTTCTAATTTTGTTTCTTCTTCCTCTCTTTTTATCTTCTTTGGTTTTCCAGTTATAGAATATGTTTTTATTCCTAAAACATCCATAACTTGGACTTTTGGATTTTCAAAAATCCACTCTTCATTATTTTTAAATATAAAGATAACTCTCTCAACATCTAAATCCTTAGCATCCATTCCCATATCTTTCATCATCTTCTGCATTCTCTTTAACATCTTTGGGTTCATTCTTCCAGGAAACATAATTACCATCACCATAAAAATGCTAATAAAACCAAAAACATAACCAGCTTTAAGATATTTGAAACTCTTTTTACATCTTTATCTTTAAGTAATATTATTATCACATATATAAAAAATACATCACATATTATAATTGTTATTAAATATTTTAATCTAAAAATTCCACAGATATAGGGTAAAAAACTTAATAATATAGCTAAAAATAACAAAAAAGATGCAAAATATAAAGATTTTTCTTTAAATAATATAGGTAATGTTATAACATTGTTTTTTTTGTCTCCTTCTATGTCTTCATAATCTTTTACTATCTCCCTACACCATGTAGCTAAAAATGCACATAAGAATAATATTATTACTCTTTCTATTTTCCCAGTTAATCCACCAAATAAAAAAACTGAACCAGTTAAATAACTAACAATAATATTCCCAACTGGCTTATACTTCTTAAATTTCTTAGCATATAGATATAAAAGGAGAGAGTTTATTATTGCTAATAAAAAGGCATATATGTTAATTAATAAAGAAATTACTAATCCTAACAATAAAAAGATAATTGCCAATATCTTAGCTTCTTTAATTTTTATTTTTCCTGATGGCAATGGTCTATTTGGTTTATTAATTTTGTCAATTTCTATATCAAAAATATCATTGATAATATTTCCAAATCCACATATGAAGAATATAACCAAAAACACATATATTATATTAAATCCTAAAGTATTGTTAGCTATTAAATACCCAACAACTCCAGCAAGACCTGCCATTATACAATTTTTAATTCTAATTAATTGAAAATATTCTTTCATTTATAGCTCCTTTTTTTGCTCTTCAAGTTCTTTTAATGCTGTATCACACATTTTAATAACATCTTTTAAAGCCTCTTTTAAAACCTCTACAGGGTCAATATTATCATCTGTTATAATTGTCATCTTTGGATTACTTATATATCTTCCAGTTTCAGGGTGTAGTAAAGGATGGTCTATAGAATAAGATGCCATTTTTACTCCTTTTTTTGTTAAAAGAATATCTTTTAATAGATTTGGTAAGGAATGGTCTTCTCCAACTAATTCAATCTCTAATAAATTATTTTTTCTCTCCAATATTTTTATCTCCATCTTCTCCCTCCAATAAACATTTTTTTGCTAAATTAATATCTTTATTTAATACTATTTTTCCATTTTCTTCTTCTCTTAAAAATCCTTTTTTTAAAGCTTCTTCTATAACTTCATCAACAGGTTTATTTTTAATGTATGAAACCAATACAACTAAATTTTTAACTGGCTTAGAACCAAGTGGTGAGAATCTTAATTCACTCATTATATTATGTAAGTTCTCTAAGGTTTTGTTAAATTCATTTAAAGGAATATCTGTTCTTATAGCATTTTCATCTTCATCATAAATAACTCTATAATTTAAAGCTTTTAAAGTGTCTATAACTAACTCCTTATTTACAGGATATTTCAACTCAGATAAATAATATTTATAAAGACCTTCTTTATCTTTGTTGTATTTTCTTTTAATCTTCTCCATGATAGTCCTAACAGTTCTATAATTTTCAATTAATGACTCTTTATCATATCCAAATACATACACTCTTACATTCTTATTTTTTGATTTTACAATACAATCTAAACCTACCTTTTCCAACACTTTACATAACTCTAAAAGTTCATCATCTCCACTTACTTTTGTAGCAATAATTCTTTTCATATTTATCTTCCCCAGAATATATTCCCAGTTATTTTTTTCATTAATTCTATGTAATTGAGGAGGGCCTCTTTTTCATCTGGTCTTAATTTATTAATATATTCATGATATAATTTTCTAACATGCTCCTCAGGCACTTTTACATAAAGATAATCTCTTTCATCTACATGTCTCTTTAATGTACATCTTCCATCTATTGAAATAGAAACTTCCTGGCCAACTTTTGCCTCTTTTACATTTTCTCCTCTATATTTAATCTCTTTTACATATCCCAACTCCATACCATCCTCTCTCATTAATGGAGCTCCTACCCTTAAAGTACCTTCAATTACTTCAACTCCACAAATTGCAGGATTTTTTTGTCTAAATATACAATCTGGAAGGATTCTTAAAGTTGCTGGTTTTATTAATTTTTCAAATTTCTCTCTTTCCATTCTTTCCTTTTCCTTTTCAATCCACTCAGTAAAGTCTTCAACTAATTTATAAATTATATTATTTAAGAATATTTTTACTCCTTTATATTTTTCCAACTCTTTCTCAGCATCAGGAAGAAGTTTTACATTAAATCCAATAATAACAGCATTTAGTGGATTATCTGACAAGTAAGATGCAGCTTCAATAATATCCTTTTTAGATATATCTCCAACTTCAGCCTTCTTTATTTTTACACCTGCCTTTCTAAGTTCATTGGCTAAAGCCTCAAGAGAGCCAAGAGTATCTGCTTTAATAATTATTCCCTCATCATCTACTTCTATCTTAGCCTCTTCAACTTCTTTAATAACCTCTTCCTTAGCTTCCTCTATCTTATCCTTTGGAACTATCCTAATAGGACATCCAGCAATAACATTATCTAAATCAGGTGCTGCTATCTTTACTCCTGCTGCAGCAACAACTTCATTTACAGGTTTAAACTTATCTCTTGGGTCTCTCATTTCATCCAATGGTTTTGGTTTTAATAAAGCTTTTACTCTTGTAACTAAAACTTTATTATCTGGCAAACCTACAACTAAATAGTCCCCTCTCCTTGCTATACCATCATATATTATGGCGTCTATTGTTTTACCTAAACCTTTCTCCTCTTTAACTTCTAAGATTGTCCCCTTTGCATAACCTTCAACATTTAATTTTAATCTTTCCTCTAAAAATTTCTGAGCTAATCCTGCAACCATCATTAATAAGTCAGGAATTCCTTCTCCAGTCTTAGCAGATACTGGAATTATAGATACAGTTCTTGCAACATCTTTAACTCTACTATATAAATCAGCTTCAAATCCCTGCTCATTTAATGGTTTTATTATATTTTCATACAGTCTTATTTCAAACTCAGTTAATGCATTAGGATGTTGAACCTTCTCATTAAAGTTTAATATAAATGGTCCTTCTTTTGAGTTCCATCCTGGAATGAGGTCTATTTTATTAGCTGCTACAACAAATGGTGTTTTAGTTTGTTTTAATATATTTAATGCTTCATATGTTTGTGGCATAAAACCCTCATTTATATCTACTACCAATATGGCCAAATCTGCTAATGCTCCTCCTCTTCTTCTTAATGATGTAAATGCCTCATGTCCTGGAGTATCTATCATTAAAATTCCTGGAATCTTTAAATCAGCTTTTAACATTTTTAATAAATCTCCACAAACCTTTTTAATAACATCTATAGGAATTTCACTTGCTCCAATATGTTGAGTCATTCCTCCAGCTTCTCTTTTGGCTACTCTTGTTTCTCTAATTTTGTCAAGTAATGATGTTTTTCCATGGTCAACATGCCCTAAAACACTAATTATAGGACATCTAAGTTTTGGAATATTTTGTTTCTTTTTTTTAGCCATAAAAATCCCCTCTCTTAAAATAATAAAACTCCATAATTAAAAAAGTAGAATTTATTATTAAGTTTCCTCTAAAATTAATATAACATAATATTAAAACTTTACTAAAAATAATATTATTTTTAGATTTTTGCTAAATATATTATTGCATATCCAAACCCAACTCCTAATAAGAGTCCAAAAATTGAGTAAAGAATTGCATATATAATTTTATTTTCTTGAGTATTCCCTATGGTTACCGTTGTGTTGTTATTAGTAGTAGTATTTTTTTCTATATTAATAGATATATTAACAGAATTAGTTAAATCTACAATATTCTGAGTATTATTTATATTTTGAGTGTTATTTTTAAATGTATTTGTGGAGCTTAAATTTTCACTTGTATTTTCAGTTTTGTTAGTTTGATTTACATATATATAGACAGTTTTAGTTATTACTTTGGTAATTACTTCTGGTTTTAGAATATAAATCTCTTTAACTTCTCTCTTTTTAATAGTTACTCCTTCTGTTTCATATGATAAATCAATATATATATAATGTTTTCCCCAATCTACTGCTTTTCCTTTAAATATTTTTAAAATCTGGGCATTTTCTGCTATTCCCGCATAATATACTGAGGAATTATAAAACTTTACTCCTCCATCTGAAGAAACTGTTAAATTAAAATTTTGAAGTGGCTTATCAGTATAATATTCAAAAATTACATAAACAGACTGATTAAGATATGGTTTCTCAGGAACAATATATATTTCCTGAGCATAAGATGTTAAAAGAAAAAGAAAAAAAATTAAGAATAAGAATTTTTTCATAATTATCCCCCTAACTTTAATTTTCTTAATCTTTCATTTAATTTTTCAACCTCCTCTTTTGTTAACATTGTAGCTCTTTTAATTTTATTTAACTCTTGTTGTAGTTGATAAACCTTTATTGCTAAAACAATATTTAGAAGTATACTAATTGCTACTATAACATAAAGTATTATCATGACTTACCTCCTCCCAAACAATCCTTTAAGTAATCTTGAAATAAAACTTTCTTTTTTCTTTTTAATTTTAGGTTCATATTTAACACCAATTAACTTAGCAGCTATTTCCATTATCGCTTGAGAGGCAGGAGAATCAGGATACATAACTACTAATGGAACCCCAAATGCTGCTGCTTTTCTAACATTGGGGTCTTCAGGAACAACACCAATAACAGGAACTTCTAAAATTGTTTCAATTGCCTTAACACTTAATTCTGTACTTTCATTAGATACTCTATTAACTATAGCTCCAATAATATCAGTTCCTAATCTTTTAGTAATAGCTAAGACTTTTAAAGCATCAGATATAGATGATATTTCTGGATTTACAACAACTATTAATCCATCTGCAGCAGAAATAGCTATTAATGTTTCTTTTCCAATTCCAGCTGGACAATCAATAATTAATATATCAACCATATCATGAATTGTTTTTAAAACCTCTTCCAACTTTTCTGGTTTTGCTTTTCTAAACTTTTCTAATGAGACTCCTGCAGGAATAACTAAAACACCCTCAGGACCTTCATAAATTGCCTCTCTTATATCTGCTCTTCCAGCTAAGACATCATTTAATGTTACTGGTTTTCCTTCTAAACCCATTATAAGCTCAAGATTAGCCATAGCAATATCAGCATCTAAAACAGCTACCTTTTTACCAAATTTAGCCATAGCAACTGCAAGATTTGCAGCTATTGTAGTTTTTCCAGTACCTCCCTTACCAGAAGCAATAGCAATAGCAATGGCCATTAAAAACTCACCTCAAAATTTATAACAGATTATATAATTTGTATGGACTCTTTTATTAGTATTCTTAATCTTCATATCTCCATTTTCTATAATGATAATATCACCATCTTTTATATCTCCAATAATATCAATTACTTTATACTTATTTGGATTTGGAGAAATTGAATCAACTGCTATAAAATCATCATATAGATGAAGTTTTCCATCTTTAACTATTCCAATCTCCCCATTTTTAACAATTTTATTTACTATATTCATAACCTTACCAAAATCTATTAATTTTTGCCTTAATTCTTCTCTGTATTTAAACAATTTGTTTATATCTTCCTTAACTATATTATTAAAGTTTTTTTCTTCTTTATCAACTGATAAAATATCATATTCTTTACTTAATGTTGGATGCCAATTATATTTTTCAAAAAACTCTGATATTACTTTTTCTATCTCTTTAATATTCATCATTGGGAATAGTTTTGCCTTATTTTTAAGTTCTTCATCAACTTTTTCCTTTAAATATTTATTTCCAAATACAACCAACCCAAAACCTTCCTTAAATATTTCTTTAATAACAGTATCATTTAATATATCAATAATAACACATTTTTTCTTTGTTGCATAAACTCTTCTTCTTTTTGCATCAATTCCTAAACTTCTAACTTCTCCAGCTACAACTTTATCATTAACCTTCCATACCTTTTTTCTATTATCCTCAACAATTATCTTAATTCCTAACTCTTCAGCTATTTTATAAAGTTCTTCCTCACTCTTTATCTCCCCTGAATAAAGTTTTTTTTCTAAAATTTCTCTTTTTTCTTCATTCCCTCTAAAAAATATTTGTCTTCTATCTCCACCAATAACAGCTCCATTGGCTCCATAATAACATATAATTAATGTCATATTACCACTTAATAAAAATTTATATACTATTTTTATATAAAGTATTATTTATTAATATTTATTAGAGGGTATAATATGAGTGATATGGAAAGAATTTCAATATCCTTACCATCTAAATTATTGGAAGAGTTTGATAAAATTATTGATGAAAAAGGTTATGCAAGTAGAAGTGAAGCAATAAGAGATGCTTTAAGAGAGTACATTATAAAATATAAATGGCTAAAAAGTTTAGAAGGGGAGAGAGTAGGAACATTATCAGTTATATACAACCATCATGCCCCTGAAATTTTGGAAAAATTGACAGACCTTCAACATAAATATAAAGATGTTATAATGGCCAACTTACATATACATTTAGATGAGGACAACTGCTTAGAAATAATTATTATCTCTGGAGATGCAAAAAAAATAATTGAATTAAAAAATAATATCTCAACTATTAAAGGTGTTAAATTAGCTAAATTGAGTGTAGTGGCTCCAAAAGATAAGATTCCTGAATAGGGATAATTTCTTTCTTTTTAAATATTTCCCAAAATTTTTTACATTCACAGTTAATATTTAGATAATCTATATTTTGAGTTATGTTATATCTTTCTATTGCAGTTTTAAAATCTTTGTTACATTTTTCACAATTATAGGGTCCTCTTTTAGTTCCTAAACCAGAAGTATCAACCATAACCAAATAATTAGGATAATCTTTTTTAATTTTGGTTAAAATCTCTCTAATACTCCAAATATATGCTGGTCTATATTGTTTTTTTCTCCAAAGATATTCCAATATTGTGTTTTTGTGTATTGTAACAGGACAGAATGATACTCTTGAACATCCTATTTTAATACAGTATTCTGCAGATTTTATTGCATCTTCTATTGCCAATCTTTCTGTTAAAAATGGTGGTTTTATTAAGAGATATGCCTTAATTCCTATATTATACTTATTTGCCAATTTTACAACTTCCTCAATCTGTTTATTACTTAAATTTTTATTTAAAAGTTGTCTAAGCTTTTCATTTGCTGTTTCAACTCCCAAACCAATTTCTACATTTATATCTAAATATTCCCTAATTTCTTTTAATTTTTTTTCTGTTATAAACTCTGCTCTTGATTCTATAGAAAGTTCCTTTAAATTTTCAAATTCTGATAACCTTTTATATATATATTCTCTAACCTCTTTATAAACTTCATTATCATCCAAAAAACTACCTGAGGTAAATATCTTAACTGAGAATGTATCTAAATCTTTTAAATTATATTTGGATAATGCTTTTTCAAACTGGTTTATAAGTTCCTCAGGTGTTGGTTGTTTTTCTGAAGCATCTAAATAATAAGAACAGAAAACACATCTTCTATATGAACATCCTGAGGTTTTTAATATTATTGTTAATGCTTTTCCTGCTGTAAAATCTCTATATATATCTTCTTTTAACCAGACTGCAATAGGTTCCATAAATTTACCTCAATTATTTATATTACAATGAGATATATAATTAGGAGCACATAAATTTTATGTTGATAACAATGGCTATATTAATTAAAAAACCATCTGTTGAGTCAGCATATAATATCTTAGTTGAAAAGATATTAAAGGATGGAAATACTGTAGAAACTGAGTTTGGAGAAGTAACAAAAGAAATATTAAATGTAGTTGTAGAAATAACAAACCCAAAACTTAAAAGAGTTCCTAATAAATACCCATTAGGAGAGGAATTTGTTAAAAACTACACAGATAATTTATTATATGGCTCAAAAACAAAATTTTCATATGATTATCATGAGAGGTTATTTAAATATAAGGGAGTTAATCAGATTGATTTTATTGTTAATAAGTTAAAGGAACAAAAAAATAGTAGAAGAGCCTTAGCAATTACATGGATTCCAGAGGTGGATATTGAAATATCTAAGGATGATAGAGGTTCTGTGCCTTGCTTACAGTATATACAATTTTTGATAAGAGATAATAATTTGTATCAAACAGTTTTATTTAGAAGTAATGATATATTGTTAGCGTTTCCAGCAAATGCAATTGGTTTAATAACTTTAGGGGAAGAAGTTGCTAAAAGATTAGGAATTAAATTAAAAAACTATACTCATATCTCCGTTAGTGCTCATATATATATAGAAAGAGATAAAGATTATATAATTAAAAACTTTCCTGAATTCAAAGAATATATTTAAAGGTAGGAAAATATGGACAATAAGGGATTAGTTCCACTACTAAAAAGTTTTAGAGAAATTATAAAGAATAATAATGTTAAAAGTATTATTTTTGTTGGTTCTTCATTTGTATGTCAGCCATTTGTAGAGTTGTTTGGATATTCTGTCAGAGATATTGAAAGTTATTTTATTCCAAATTGTGAGATTAGTAAAGCAAAAAAATTAGTGTTTGATAGTAATGAGAAAATAATAAAGTTGGATAATATAAAAGACCTTCCAAAATCTGACTGTGTTGTATTATTTGGTGGCTTAGCCATGCCAAAACATGGGGTAAGCATTGATAAGGTAAAAACATTTTTGGAGGAGATGAATCCAAAACTTTTAATTGGTATATGTTTTATGTCAGTATTTCAAAAATATGGATGGGATAAAGAGATAAAATTTGATTATTTAATAGATGGATATATTGAGTTTAAAATAATTGTGTAAGGAGTAAGTTTTATGTATCTAAGACATAGAAGGCCAAATATATATGGATTAGTAAATAAGGAAGGAAATAAGGAAGAAGTAGAAGAAATTATAAACTCATTGTTAAAAGAAGATTATAAACTCTTTTTCTTACCATCTGGCTCTGCAGGAGTTTTTATTTCTATATTTTTGGTTAGAAAATATAAGAAAATTTTAATTCCTGATATGGGAGGATGGAGAGGTTTTTTAAATTATCCAAATATTTTAGAAATGGATATAGAAAAAATTAAAACAAATTTGGGAGTTGTTGAAGAAATTAACTATAAAAATTTACCATTTATTATAACATCTCTCCCTGGATATCTAACAGAAAATAATTTAAAAAAAATTAAAGAGATAGCTGAAGATAATAAATTATTTTTTATTGAAGACATTTCAGGAAAAATAGGAGGAGATTGTGGTTATGGTGATATTGTTGTTGCTTCAACAGGGTCTCCAAAAATATTAAATTGTGAATATGGAGGATTTATAGGAGTTAAAGAGGAAATATATAACAATTTTAAGAATGAACTCAATATTTTAACTAAAACCTACAAAACTATAAACTATTTTTCACTATTAAAAGAAGAACTTTTAAATGCTAAAAAAGTGTATAAGGGGTATGTTGAGTGTAATTTTAAAATTAAAAGAAGATTAAACACACTATTTAAGGATAAAGAAAGTTTATCTGTTTTTATTGGATGTAAAAATAATAAAGAACTATCTAAAAATATAAATTCATTAATAAAATTGGATAATAAAAAATCTTTAACTACATTATGCCCAAATTATGAAAGAATTTTAAAAAAAGGGGTGGTATTTGAAACCAAAAAAATACAATTAGAAGATTTAAAAGAAAATTTAAGGGAAATAATTAAGATTTTGGTGGAATTATGTTTATAGGAATTGATGATACAGATAGCAGAGAAAAGTATTGTACAACATACTTAGCTACACTTATCTATGATGAACTAAAAAATAATGGATATCTTCTAAATATTCCTAAACTTATAAGATTCAATCCTATGGTTAAATACAAAACCAGGGGAAATGGTGGAGTTGCTTTACAAATACTAAATGCTGAAAAAGGGGATGAAGAATTTATAAAAAATGTTGTTATCAATTATGTGGAAAAATATTCTGACCTATCCTCTCCTAACACAAATCCAGGAATTGTCTTTTTATCTTCTGAAAATTATAAAAAAAATAGTGAAATCTTAAAAAACTACTATAAAAAAGTTCTTTACGATATAGTTGATATAAATTATGCTGAGAGAATATTAAAAAAGATTAAAGGAGAATATATAAAAATTAAACTTGGTAGGGGAATTATTGGAGCTTTAGGAGCTATTTCTTCAAATCCTCCATATACATATGAATTAATTGCATATAGAAAAAGAGAGATGTGGGGAAAAAAAAGGATTATTGATGAGGAAAGTGTTATAAAAATGGATAAAGAAACCTTTCCATACACATATGATAACTATGATTATGAAAATAAAAAAGTCCTTATAACTCCAAATACAAAATGCCCTGTTTTATATGGGATTAGAGGGATAGACATAAAATATTTGATTGATGCCTATTTTTTAGTTAAAGGTGAAAAGCCTGAGAGATTTATGATATTTAAAACAAACCATGGGACTGATGTCCATCTAAGACATTTTAAAATTAAAGATATTTATCCAAACACTGGAGTTATAGTTTATGGAAAGATTATAAAAGAACCAACAAATTTAGAGGGAGGACATGTAATATTTAGATTGTCTGATAGTACGGGAGAAATTGATTGTATTGCTTATGAACCAACTAAAGGATTTAGGGATATAATAAGAAAGTTAATAGCTGGAGATTATATTGCAGTTTATGGAACTGTTAGAGAAAAGCCATTAACTATAAATATAGAAAAAATTAAAATTTTAAAATTAGAAAAAAAATTTATTTTAGATAAAACTTGCCCATTTTGTGGAGGAACATTAAAAGCAAAAGGTAAAAAGACAGGATATAAGTGTAGAAAATGTAAAAAAATAATTAAAGAGCCAAAAAAGATAGAAATCAAGAGGGATATTAACCCTGGTTTTTATGAAGTTCCTGGAACTGCAAGAAGACATTTAAGTAAGCCAATACAATTAATTGATTTATTGAGTGATAAAAATGTATGATACTATTATTATAGGTGCTGGACCTGGTGGATTAACTGCAGGAATTTATGCTATGAGAGGAAAGCTAAAAGTATTATGTTTAGAAAAAGAAAATGCAGGGGGAAGAATTGCTGAGGCTGGAATTGTAGAAAATTATCCTGGATTTGATAGTATTAGAGGTATAGAATTAGCTGAGAAATTTAAAAATCATGCTGAAAAGTTTAAACTACCTATTATTTATGAGGAGGTTGTTGGATTGGATATAAAAGAACAACCTTACAAAGTTATAACAAATAAAAATACTTATGAAACAAAAACTATTGTTATAGCTACTGGAACAAGACCAAAAAAATTGAATATTGGCGAGGATAAATTTATTGGGAGAGGAGTTAGTTATTGTACAATGTGCGATGCCTTCTTTTATTTAGGTAAGGAGGTTATAGTTATAGGGAGAGATACTCCTGCAATAATGAGTGCTATAAACTTAAAAGACATTGCCAAAAAAATCATTCTTATAACTGACAAATCAAAATTAAAAGCAGCTGAGCCAATTATGTTAGATAAATTAAAAGAAATAAATAATTTAGAAATAGTATACAATGCCAAACCATTAGAAATTTTTGGAAAAGAAAAAGCTGAAGGAGTTAAAATAGACGTTGATGGAGAAATTAAAGAAATTAAAGCTGATGGAATATTTATAAGTTTAGGACATATTCCCAATACTGATTTTTTAAAAAATAGTGGAATTGAACTAACAGAGGGAGGCTACATTAAGACAGATAAAAATTGCAAAACAAATATTGAAGGTGTTTATGCTGTTGGAGATGTTTGTGGGGGAGTTATGCAAGTTGCTAAAGCTGTTGGAGATGGCTGTGTTGCTATGGCTAATATCATAAAATACATTTCAAAATTATAACTAATTCCATTATAAATAAGTATATTTTTTAACGAAATTCGAACGAAAAATTTATATGCTAAATGTTTTAGTATTATCTAAATAGATAATAAATAATGAAAAGGTGATGAAGATATGGAAAAATTAGACTTAATAAATGAACACAAAATAGGAATTACAAAAGGAACAGAATTAGAAAAAGTTGTTCAAGCAAACTTTGAAGGAGAATGTAAAGAAGTTGGAATGTACTTAGCAATGGCAAGACATGCAGAAAGAGAAGGATTACCAGAAGTTGCTGCAGCATTAATAAAAATAGCTATGGAAGAAGCAGAACATGCAGCACACTTTGCTGAAATGAATGGAGTAATATCTGACAATTTAAAAGAAAACCTTGAAATGATGTTAAAAGGAGAATGTATGGCTAACAAAGAGAAAAAAGAAGCTGCTAAAAAAGCTAAAGAATTAGATATAGACCCTGCACATGACTTCTTTGATGAATCAAGTAGAGACGAAGCAAGACATGCAAGAATATTAAAAGGATTATTAGATAGATACTTTAAATAAATTAATCTCCATTTTTTTATCTATTTTTTATATTTCACAAATATTATAATATTATTCTATTTTTCTTACTTTTTAAATCATAAGTTTAATATATTACTTTAACATTATTTTTTTCATAATAATTATTAAAATGGTGAAGGTATGGAGGCATTAGTATTGGTAGGGCATGGTAGTAGATTACCCTATAGTAAAGAATTTATTTTAAAGATAGCTGAAAAAATCAAGGAAAAAAATATTTTTCCAATTGTTGAAGTTGGTTTAATGGAGTTTAATGAACCAACAATTCCTCAAGCAATAAAAAATGCAATTGATAAAGGAGCTAAAAAAATTATTGTTGTCCCTGTTTTTTTAGCTCATGGAATTCACACAACAAGAGATATTCCAAAAATTTTGGGATTAATTGAAGATGATGGAGAAGAGCATCATCACCATCACCACCATCATCATGAGAAAATTAATATTCCTGAAGATGTTGAAATAATATATAGAGAACCTTTAGGTGCTGATGATAGAATTGTTGATATAGTTATTGATAGAGCATTTGGGAGATAAATGATACCGGCACATATAACAGGATTTTTTACAATACATTTAGATAATTCTCCTTTAAAATCAGGTTCAACTGGTGCAGGGCTAACAGTAGATAAAGGTGTTGAAGTTTATATAGAAGAAAATGGAACTGGGAAAATATATTATAACAATGAAAGAGTTGATATTTGTCCAGTAAAAAAAATATTAAATAAGGTAGATAATCTTTTTGATGTATATTTTTCTTCTCCATTTCCATTAGGTTCTGGCTTAGGAATGTCTGGAGCTTGTAGTTTAGCTTTATCAAAAAATCTTAATTTAGGATTAGAAACTGCTCATATTGCTGAGGTTGAATGTAAAACAGGTTTAGGAGATGTTATAGCTCAAGAGATTGGAGGATTTGTAATCAGATTAACCCCTGGATTTCCAGCAAGTATAAAAAGAGGTATAATTGAAGATGATTATTATATAATTGTTGAAATTCTTGGTAAAAAGCATACAAAAGATATTTTAATAAATCCTGATTATGTTCAAAGAATTAACTATATTGGAGAAGAAATTTTAGATAGATTATTATTAAATCCTACAATAAAGAATTTTATAAAACTCTCTTATGAGTTTGCAGTAAGGACTAACTTAATAGATGATAAAATAAAAGAACTATGTAAAGACTTATCTTTTACAGTAGGAGCATCTCAATCAATGATTGGAAAAACATTATTTTGTATAGTTAAAAAAGAACATTTAAATGATGCCATCTCCATATTAAAAAACCCTATTGTATGCAAGATATATAATAAGGGAGAACCATGGAAAAAGATAGATTAATTAAAAAGTTATTACATACCCTTGAACATACTGAGGAACATTTTGAGGCTATTATTGATTTATTAGAAAAACTTAATTTAAAAACTGATGATTATGAAGAGTTATATAAAAAATTGAAAGAATTAAATTATAAGATTAAAGAAAAATTAAGTCTTTGATTCTGCAGGTTTTATATTTTCTTTACATGGAACTTTAAATCTTTTGGATAATTCCTCTGCTTCAGTTGCTATTAGATTAACTTTTTCTATAATTCCTTTAAATGTTTCAATTGAAGCATTTAGTTCTTCAGTAGAGGCGGTTAGTTCTTCAGCGGTTGCTGCAAACTCCTCGGAGATAGATGCAACATCTTGTACATCTCTCAATGCTATTTGGATATTTTCAGCAGCTTTTTCAGCTGCTGCTTTTATT
>JAJRSC010000016.1 GCA_024278985.1 archaeon | reverse complement strand
TTTAGGTCTTTGCCATTTTTAGGATTTTTAATATTGCTATTTTTAAAAGAAGTTAAGAATATAAAAATAAATGGAGTTTATTATGGAGCCTTTGAAATGTCAAAAAAATTAGGTTATGCTCCTATTATAGATTTATCTAAAGCTATTGATTTAGCTAATTGGGTTTATGCTACCAAAAATTTAAAAAAATATGGAAAAGCTGATGATTTCAATGAATTAGTTGGAAATAAATTTTTCAGAACTTTAAAAGCTTTCTCTGATTCTATCTATTATAACCATAATATCTGGACATTAATAAAAGCTGAAGAACTTAATGGACAAAAGAAAATTTTAGATAATTTAAGTGGAGATCTTCCTCCAATAGAATATTTAAAAGATGATATAATATTCTTTTCAAGATTTTGAGTAGCTAATTTATATAACAGAAGAAATCATACTTACAAAGAATTAAATAAAGAGATATTACTAAAATTATATGAAATTTGTAAGTATCAATATGAAATTGGTTTAATTCCACAGTTTTATCAATCTATTAGAGAGTGGATTATTGATTATATAATATATTTAGTAAATTCTGAATATTCAAAAAATTGGTTAGATTATGAAAGTTCAAGAGGAGTTATAGAATATGCTATTAATTCACTAAGATACCAAAATTCTAAAAAAGAAAATTCAGAAAATGAAAATTATGAAAAAATAACTTCTATATTGGAAGTATTAAAAGATAAGGGTATAGATAGAGATATTTTAAGAGTTTGGAATATAATAACAGAGATTAGAAATACCTTATCTCATGCTGGAAGAAAGATAACCTTAGGAAACTTAAGTAACTATAAAAATATAACTAAAGAAATCTTAGAGATAACTAACAAATTAGTAGAGAAAATATGAATCTAAAAAAATCTTTAATAATTGCTAAAAGAGAAGTTTTAGGTAATATTAAGAGAAGACAATTTTTAATTTCTATTTTTTTAGGTCCATTACTAATTATTGGACTTAGTATTTTAAGTAGTTTTATTGCTAAACCTAACAATATAGAAGTTGGCTATTTTAGTGAGTATAATATAGAGTTCCCAAAATATTATATTATTGATAACACAACTATAAAATTTATAAAATATTCTTCTATTGAAGAAGGGAAAAAGGCAGTTCTTAATAATTCTATTAACCTTTTTGTATATATTCCTAAAAACTTTTTAGATATTGGAAAAATAGATATATATTCTAAATCAAAAGTAATAAATCCAATAGTCAGAAATGCTATTTACCAAATAATTATTGAAAATCTTTTAAAGAATAAAGTTGATAAAAAAGTATATAATATAATAACTAATTTAGATTTTGAAATATATTATGTTAGCAAGGAAAAAGTAACTAAGGAAAGCCCTATATATTATATAATCCCAATGGGATTTATGTTTTTAATTTATATGTCTCTTTCAGCCATATCTGGTTTAATTGTTGGAAGTGTTGTAGAGGATAAAAAAGAGAGAATATATGAATTGCTATTAAATTTTTGCTCTTCTGAAGATATAATGATTGGGAAAATTTTTGGCATTGCTATATTAGGTTTAATTCAGTTGTTAGTTTGGGGAATATTTGGAGCAATATTTATATTTTATATATTAATGATTGTTAATATTTCTTTAACTTACATACTATTGTTTATTATATTTTTCATCTTAGGATATTTATTTTATACCTCTATCCTTTTAGGTGTTGCTTCTTTATTTTCAAATCCTAAAGATGCTGGGCAGATAATAACACCAATAATATTTATCCAAGTAATACCTATGATATTTATGAACTATTTATTATTAAATCCAAATTCTTTATTGGCTAAGATTTTATCTTATATTCCCTTTATTGCTCCACAGATTATAATTTTTAGAGTTGGAATTACTGATGTTCCTATTGAGGATATAATAATCTCAATGATTATTATGATAATATCTATTATATTATCATTCAAAATTTCAGCAAAACTTTTTAATATAGGACTTATCATATATGAGGAAGGTATTTCATTAAAAAAGATATTTAAGATTCTTAAAAATATAAATAATCTTATAAATAATCTTAAAAGATAACAGCATGAGATAACTCAAATATTGCTCCACTTAACTCATTTCCTATATCTTGAATTTCTGAAAGTTCTAAAGTAATTTTATCTTTTTGGACTGATATAGCTATTGGAATGTATTTATATGCAATTTCAAATAATTCAAATGGCTTACAAAACAAATCCATAGCAACTAAACCCCTAAAACTATCTTTTTCAAAATTTTGAGTTATAATCTTGTTAATTATTACAATATCGTCCAATGTTGTTAATAAGTTATTTATAACCTCTTCTTCACTTTTTCCTACTGCTTCAAAAACTACCTTTGTTCTAATATATTCATCTTCCAATTCTATAATTTCCTCCTTATCATACAATCCTTTTTTATAATCTTCTAAGTTAAACTCTTTTTTTTCCTTTAAAAAAACATTAAATCCTATTTTATATTTTTCAACAAAGTTTTTAAATGTGGATATAACCAAAGCTAAAGTTTCATTTAATTCATCTTTATTAATTGTTAATTTTGAGGGCTTTAAAACCTCAACATCAGGAGAATATTTTAAACAAAATTCAATATAATCCCTAAAATTGTTAAACTTTATTTCAAATTCTCCAACTATTGTATATAATTCATTTTCTTCCTCATCAATAAAATTTATTTTAGCATTATAATTTTTTTTAATTTCTTCTACCAATTTGTCAAATTCCTTTTTTACAATATCCTTATTATTCCCTTTTAGTTCTTCCATGGCTAAAATTTTAATCATTCTAATTCACCAAATCTCTTTAATACAAATTCTTTTCCTAATGATGCCAAAAATGCTCCTAATCTTGGACCATATTTTTTACCTAACAAAATTAAATAACATGCCTGAAATGCATCTCTTGGAGATAATCCAATTTTTTTAGCTACATCATATATTAACTCATGAATAGTTAAAGCATCAAAATTAACCTCTTTTAAACCTTTATAAAGTTCTTTTAAAAATTCTTTCTGTTTATCACTTAACTCTTTATATTGTCTTTTAGCCTCTTCTTCATCAATTATTATTAATTTTTCTCCATATTTTAATGCCCAATTTCTGGCCATTATTAACCTATCTTTTAACTTTCTTAAGCTAAAATCATCTATCTCTTCAATGTTATAGTTGTTTCTTTTTAAAATTTCAAAAACTTTATTCATATCAATATCATTATTTTTATATGCTAATTGTCCAATTATTGAGCAAAATCTATATGGAATAACAAATGGCTTTTTATCTGGAATTTTAGGAGTGGATATTTCATAAATTCTTATTTTTTCTTTACCTTCTTCATCTAACTCCTTATCCTTATTATCAAAATAAAATGCCTCTAATCTATCATATTCATCAACTAAGTCAGGAATCTTTTTTAAATCAAAATCAATATGCTTAGATGGCTTACTTCTTAATATTAAAAATCTTAATATTTCAGGATGAGCTATATCTGTCCAATCCTTAACTGCAAATACTACCCCCTTAGAACTTGACATTGGAACAGCTTTATCTCCAATTTTTAACTGAATCCATTCATATACTACTTTAAATGGTGGTTCATAGTTAAAAACTTCTTTGGCTATTAACTTTCCAGTGTCATAACTTCCTCCAGCAGCAGCATGGTCTTTTCCCATAGGTTCCAAAGAGACATTAAAAATACTCCATCTTGCAGGCCAATCTACTCTCCATGGAAGTTTAGCTTTACCTTTAAAAGGTTTTGTTTCCCCTTCATAGCCACATTTTTCACATTTATATTTAACTTTCTCATTATTGTAATCATAAACCTTTGTTTTTAAACTCTTACAATTTTCACAAACAACATTTAAAGGATACCAATCCTCTGGTAGAGGTTCTTTTCTAAATTTATTTAATATTTCTCTTATTTTATCTCTATTTTCTAAAGCAATTTTTATTTTTTCATCATAAACTCCATTTTTATATAATTAATCTGCTTTATAAACATCAATCTCTATTCCTAAATCATCCAAACTTTCCAAATAGGGATTTAAAAAATGCTCAGCATAATTTTTACAACAACCTTCTGGACATGGAATTTCACTTATTGGTAGAGAAACATATTCTTCATATTCCTCAGGTAAAAAAGGATATCTCTTTCTTAAGGGATCAAAAGTGTCAGCTATAAATATTAGTTTTGCATCTATTCCTCTTTCTTTAAGTGTCTTATATATAGCATCTGCTGTTAATGTTTCTCTTGCATTTCCTATATGGATATGTCCAGATGGAGTTATTCCTGTGGCTATTGTATATTGCTCTTCTTTTCTATTTTTAATTAACTTATTTACAACTACATCAGCCCAATACAAATTTTCACCTTTTATAACTCTCTAACAAATTTTTTTGCTAATGCAATAATTGAAACTATTGGTGGTTTTCCTAAAGGTTCTTTAAATAAAGAACTATCACAAATATAAATATCATCTATTTGAAAATCATTAACAAAACTTAATGTTCCAGAGGGATGAGAGCCTCTTGGATATGTAGAGTAAATCTCTTCAACACCTAATTTATATAAATATTTAGTGGCTTTTACTATCCCTCTTGCTAAGAGTTTAAAATCTTTTTTAGTAACATCTTTAATAATTTTATTTTTCAAAACTTTTCCAACATTTTCATCTTTAATTTTTATCATTAATCCAACTATATCCTTCTCTCTAACATCTTTATTATATTTTTTAATCTCATTGTACAAAAGTGAAGAGTAATGAGTTGATAATATAAAGTTATCATAATCTTTATAAACTAACATTTGGACATCTTTATTAAGATAGCTATCTTTTAAAATTCCTCCAACAGTTATAAAGGTATCTACAAAAAACTTCTCTCCAACTCTTTCATCTTTATCCATTAATAACCTTGCTGTATTTATTGCTCCAGCAGATAAAACAACATTTTTAGCCTTAATTTTTTTATTATCACTATGAATAACAAAATAACCATTAGAATCTTTTTCTATTTTTTTTACTGGAAAATTTGTTATAGTATTAATATCTTTTAAAAAATCTATTGGAGACCATTTAGCTTTACATAAAAATCTTGCACATTTTCCACATTTATCACATCTATTAAAATCTATGAACTTAGGCATTTTTTCAAATCCAAAATCTAAAAAATATTTATCAATATCTTTTAAAAAATTATCTTCTGGGATAGTTATATTCAATTCTTCCCATATTTCTTTATAGATATCTTTATCAATAGAATAACCTTTTATTTTTAGTTTAACAGCATTTCCCACTGAAAAGACAGCAGAACCACCTAATCCAACGGCATAATTAACCTCTACATTATACCCTTCTATAACATATCTTGCTTTACTATCTTTTTCTAACACAATAACATTTTTATTTTGCTCTTTTAACTCTTTGGCTACTGTTGCCCCTCCAACACCAGAACCAACTATTGCATAATCATACATAAATTAATCCTCTCAACAATTTTTAAAATAAATAAACTTTAACTAAATCATCCTTTTCATAACCTTCTACATTTTCATTAATTAATATATATCCATCACTTTTTATTAAAGAGGTTATAACACCACTTCCTGTTATTCTAACAGGTTCAACCCTATTTTTATCTATTTTAACTCTAACAAAATCTACTCTACCAATCTCTGAAGCTATTGACCTTTTTAGTGGTAAATAAATGGTTTTTCTTTTAGTAAAAAATCTATATATAAAAAGTTCAAACTGAACAGCAGAAGCAACAGGATAGCCAGATAATAAAAAAACTGGTTTCTCTATTAAACCAAAGGCAAATGGTTTTCCAGGGCGAATATTTATTCCATGGAATATAATTTCTCCTAAATCTTTAACTGCTTTAACAGTATAGTCTCTTTCTCCTACAGATGTTCCACCAGTAGTTATTAAAATATCAACTTCTTTAACTGCCTTTTTTATAGTTTCTTTTATTTTTTTTTCATCATCTCCTACAATCCCATCATAGTTTACATCAAAACCTAAACTCTTTATTAACCCATAAAGTAGGTAATAATTTGAATTAACAATTTTTCCATTTTCTAATTTATCTCCAAGTTCAACCAATTCATCACCTGTTGATATAACTCCAACAGTTATATTATAGACTTTAATTTTGGGAATATTTAAGGATGAAAGAATAGAAAGATGAAAGCTATTTATTTTTTCTCCTTTTTTTAATATAAGCTCTCCTTTTTTTACATCTTCTCCAATCTTAGAAACATTTTCATTAGGATGAACAGTTTTATAAACTTCTACAAAATCCTCAAATTCTTGACAGAATTCTTTCATTACTACAGCATTTGCCCCTTCTGGTAGCATTTCTCCAGTATTTATTTTTTTTGCTTCATTTTCTGATATAAAATTTTTATCAACTAAGTTTAATATTATTGGATTTGTAGGGGATGCTCCATAAGTATCTTCTGCTCTAACTGCATACCCATCCATTGCTGCTCTATTGAAGTAAGGCAAGGGAATAGGGGAAAAAATATTTTCAGCTAATATTTTATTATAACCTTCCAATAAATCAACTTCCTCAACTTTAATATACTTCTTCAATGTATTATAAACTAATTCCTTAGCTTTTTCAAAATTAGTTAATGTTTTAAACAAAATATATCACCTGATTAACATGATAATCAAACTTAATGCACCACAGTGGCATTTATCTATGCTTACAGATTATGAAAGGTTGGCTATATTTAAAAGTGCTATTGAGAATAATGTTAAAGAGAATGATATAGTTTATGACTTAGGAACAGGTAGTGGAATATTGGCAATGTTTGCTGCAAGGATTGCAAAGAAAGTTTATGCCATTGAGTTAGATAGTTTTACATATGAATATGCTTTAGAGAATATAAAAATTAATGGTTTTGATAATATTGAAGTTATTGAAGGAGATGCAGAATATTATAGATTTAAAGAAAAGGCAGATATAATAATTGCTGAACTCTTAGACACTGCCTTAATAACTGAGCCTCAGGTTAGGGTTATAAATTCAATTCATAAAAGAAAACTCCTAAAAGATAATGGAAAAATAATTCCTGAAAAGGTTATTTCAACTGTTCAATTAGTTGAGTGTGACCTTAATCATATATATTATGATGAAGAAGATAAAAGTAAAGAACTATCTAATGAAAAAATATATGAGGAAGTTAATTTTTATAAGATTAATAAGTTAAAAGTAAGTTATAATATCTCTTTATTTTGTAAGAAAGAAACAAAAAACTTAGGAGTTAAAATAAGAACATATACAATATTAGATAGCAATCATATTTCAGGACCTTTAAGAATGTTAAATCCTCCCTTAGTTATTCCCCTTAATAGAGAGGGAAAAATAGGAGAAGTTAGTTTTAAATTATCATATATAAGGGGTGGAGATTTAGAGAGTGTTAAAATATATGATTTATGAGGTAGTTGTATGTACAAATGGAAAAAGACCAAATAAGGCACCTATTGGAATATATCTTAAAGATAACAAAGATAATAATGTTAGATTACATTTATTTTTTGGCTCCCATACATATGATAACCTTTTAAAAGAAAACTATTTTTCTGTTAATGTTGTTGAACCACTAAAAATAGCTGAAGCAGTTATAACTGATGAAGATAATTATAAATTTTTTAAAAATATCCCCTATATTGAAGGATACTACACAATATTTTATAAAGTTGTAAGAAGAAAGATAATAACCAAAAAGGATGATATTGGGGAAACTAAATTAATGATTATAGAGGGAGAAAAAATTCATAAAATAGATTTTAATAAGGATATAAAACCATATTGTAGAGCTGATGGTTTAATTGTCGAAATGGCTATTTTATATTCAAGAAACACTTATTAGATGTAAAAAATAAAATGTTTGAAATATATAAAACTATAAAAAAAGTAGGTAGCAAAGAACATATCCAACTTGCTGAGAAATTTTTAAGTTTATAAAACTATTAATTTGTTTCCATCCCTGTTTTAATGAACTAACGATTTAAACTAACTTGGTTAAAGAAAATAAAGATATCCATTTATATAGTAGGTTGAATTATGAAATAAGTTTTCATACCGCAACGGTCTGATTTTAACATTGTAGGGGTAAGAACCCTTCCTTTCTTAATGTATAGGTTTTCATACCGCAACGGTCTGATTTTAACTTTTGTGCAAAAAAATGTCACAAATAAAAAACAGTAGGTTTTCATACCGCAACGGTCTGATTTTAACACGAGAATGTGCGAGATAATTATTTATTTGTTGTTCAAACAAGTTTTCATACCGCAACGGTCTGATTTTAACACATAGAAAAAATCAAAGATCTCAAATTTGATAAAACGTTTTCATACCGCAACGGTCTGATTTTAACATAAATGTAAATTGGTTTAATCCCTATTTGTTTTACCAGTTTTCATACCGCAACGGTCTGATTTTAACTTTTTAAAATTTTGTACTATATTTTATCATAAATGAGTTTTCATACCGCAACGGTCTGATTTTAACTTATACAATTATTTTCAAGATAATATACAAACCCATTGTTTTCATACCGCAACGGTCTGATTTTAACGGCGAAGTTAATGTCAATGCCGTCAAAACGAAGTCTGGGTTTTCATACCGCAACGGTCTGATTTTAACATGACATTAAATGTTGAATCAATTTTGTATGATGAGGTTTTCATACCGCAACGGTCTGATTTTAACTTTCTAATATAATATTCTTTACTTCTTGACTTTCATGCGTTTTCATACCGCAACGGTCTGATTTTAACGTGAACTAGTGTAACAACCATGCACAACCAAGTGAAGTTTTCATACCGCAACGGTCTGATTTTAACTTGTAGATAATGTTTTAATATATTTTCCATCAAATTGGTTTTCATACCGCAACGGTCTGATTTTAACAAGGGGCAATTTTACGTATTTAGTATAATATCTCTTCTAATATATAACTTTTTCTATTATGTAATTTGTCAGGGGGTAGGTAATAGTTTTTATTTATAAACCTTTGAAATTTTTAATTTATCTTTCTTTTTTGATTTTTTAATCTAAAAACTTTTTAATTTTGAAAATACGTTTTGTTTATTGGAGAAATTTTAATTTAAAAATAATTGTCAAAAATCTTTTAAAAATCTCGATAATTCACTACATCCAAATACTTAAAATAATTAAAATACGCGACCCTTAGAAAATTGATAAAAATCCTTAAAATTAAAAAATAATCGATTAAATTCCTCTAAACTAAAAATAAAAATACTGATAGTGTGAATTGAAATTAAATATTTAGTCTCGACAAACTATAAAAAGAAAGCTGAGAATATTAATATCTAAAAAGATATAAGATAGAGAAAAAGCATAAAAGGGATAAATCGATTTTAAAAGTTGAGGGAAACTATTTATCATCAGAAAAGAGTAATATCCGATTTATTAGGTTAGTGGGGATGTTATTTAATTGTAATTGTATCGAATATTTAAGCTACAAAAATGAAATATCATTTTATGAAGTAGTTAAAAAGTGTAGTAAAGAATTAATAAAGAATAGTTTATCGTAATTACACTCTATTTTTATACACTATATATATAGGAAGATATTAATGCAGATAATAGAATAGTCATAACAATTCCAACACTTCCACACAAACTTGCTAATATTTCGTAAGCAATAAAGTTATAGCTTAATATCACATAAATTGATGTTCCTTTAATCATAAAATACAGTATTGGAGCTATTAAAGACCCAACATAAACCAATATTAAAGTGTTTGCCATAGTTCCCATTATATCTTTACCAATATTCATTCCACTTTCAAATAACTCACTAAATGTAATATCTGGCTTATGTCTCTTTAGTTCATATAGTCCAGAGGATATATCTATTGATACGTCCATTATTGCACCTAAAGATGCTAAAACTATGGTAGAAATTAAAATTCCATAAAAATCAAGAAAATGTCCTGAAAAAAGTATCATCTGAATGAATTCAGAGAATCCTCCTGGTGGAGGTTTCATCAATTTTATTCCTATATATCCCAACAATCCAGCAATAGAAACCCCTAAAATTGTACTTATCGATGATGAAATCGCTTTTTTATTAAAACCACACAAAACGAAATAACATACTATTATAATAATTCCAACCACAACTATTGTTAATGGGATTGGAGGATATCCATTTACTATTAAAGGCAAAAGAACATAAAATATCATTACTATTGTAAATAGAAGAGACAGTATAGTTTTAATTCCATTAAGCCTACCAATAAATAAAATCAATCCTAAAAATAATAAAATATATGCATATAAGTAAGTAACCCTATCATATGTTAAATAAATTGGAGTATCTCCTTTATAGATAATTACAACATTATCCCCTTTCTCAAAATAATTATCCAACAACCAATTTCCTCTTAAAACATTACTAAATTTTATAATTTTATTTCCTATCTTAACCCAAACATCTTCAAATCCAATTTTTACAACTCCATTATAATCTAAATTATCCTTAACTTTAACAACTACACCCTTTTTTATTGAATAACTATTAAAATTTTTATAAAATGGAGAATAAATAATAATAAGAATTGATATAAAAAAGATAACTATTAAAAAAGCAAGTTCAATCTTTATTTTTCTGTTTTTAATCATTTTTTCACCTTATCAATCAAAATAACAACATTCAGTTTATGCATATCTTCATCAAAATATATACACTGTATTATACCCTCAAAATTTGTAACTACTGGAGTATTTTTTAAATATCCAATAATTTCCCCTTTTTTGACTATATCTCCAACATTCTTTTTAAATTTTGTTGCATCAACTTTTAAAACTTTAAACATTATTATCCCTTAGTTAAAATTAAAAATTAAATAAAAATAAAATTAAAAATTAATAATAAAAAGAATTATGTCCATATTTTCTCTATTTTCTTTGGAACATCTGTATTGTCATAAAAGCCTTCAAATAGCTCTTCTCCAGGACCTTTAGCATATACAAGAACTGGAACTGCAGTATGTGCAAATGATGTCCATCCAATTCTTGCTCTCTCACTTTCAATTTTAGATAGTGCAAAACCAGCCCAGCAATAAACATAATGATTTATATTTGGATAATTATTTAAAATATTTGGATCATTTATTTTTGAAGTTAATGGATATTCAAATAAAAGTTTTTTCTCATTTTCTGTAAGGTTAGTATGCCAATATTTTTTAATTAAATTAAGTACATAATCTCTATTTGGATTTTTCATTATTTCTTTGCTCATAAATGCAATACTTGTATCAATATTTTTCAGTGCTGAGATATTTGCATAGTATTCAGTACCTCTTCCTATACTCATTCCACCAGTTTCATGGTCTGCAGTTACAATAATTAAAGTATCTGGATGTTTCTTCTGGAACTCTAAAGCTACTTTAATAGCATTATCAAATGCTATTGTGTCCATTATTGCAGCTTTAGGATCATGTGCATGACATGCATGGTCTATTCTTCCACCTTCAACCATTAAAAAAAATCCTTTTGGATTTTTACTTAAAATTTCTAAAGCTTTTTCTGTCATCTCAGCAAGAGATGGTTGATTTTTATATTTATCAATATTTTCTCTATCTACTTCAAAAGCCATATGAGACATTGAAAATAGTCCTAATAATTTAGTAGTATTATTTGGATTTACATTTTCTAATTCTTTTTTATTATAAACAATAACATATCCTTTCTTCTTAAACATTTCAATGAGATTTTTATTATCCTTTCTTTTACTACCCTTCTCAGATTTTGGGATAAAATATTCAAGTCCCCCACCAAGAACTACATCAGGTTCAAATTTTAAGAGTTGTTCTGCTATTTTGTCTTCTTCCTCTCTATCTTTTATATGTGCATAAACAGATGCAGGAGTTGCATGAGTAACTCTTGTTGTAGTTACAATACCTACAGATTTTCCTTTTTCTTTAGCAATTTCTCCTAATGTTTTTCTTGGTATTGAACCATCTGGCCTGACATTTATCATTCCATTGTCAGTTTTATAACCTGATAAAAGTGCAGTTCCTGCTGCAGCAGAGTCAGTAACTTCTGAACTTAATGAATATGTGGTTATAGTTCCTCTTGTTTTAAAATCTGTTAAAAGAACTAAATGTCCATGTTCAATTTCTTCCTTATATCTTTCAGCAACATAAGTCTGAGTTATACCCATACCATCTCCAATAAATAAGATAACATTTTTAACCTTAACTTTTTTGTTACTCTCTACAGTATTTTCAGAGTTAGAACTTAACTGAACGTTATTTACTTTTGAATTTTCCAATAGTTTTGTCTCAGTATTTGTATTAATATTACTCTTTTCATTTACACAACCACAAATTATTACAGTAGATAAAATACTAAATATTAAAAGTATCGACATAAGCTTTAAAATCTTTTTCATAATTCCACCTCAAACCCTTATCAAAATAATATCTTAACATTATATACTGTTCATAATTTGCTATATAAAATTTTCTATTTGTAAATATAGTTCATATTTTATGAACAATCTATAAAAAAATAAATATAAATAAAATTAATTCTATTTTTTATCAATGATTAAAATTCGTTAAACTAAAAATAAAAAATTTATATAATATTATAAAATAACTACTTTTCCATCTTTAACATCAATCTTAACAAGTGTCTTTATTTTATAACCTGTTAATTCTTCAACTCTTTTTTTTCCATTACCTCTCTCAATAACTACAACTATATCAACAATCTCTGCCCCAATTCTTTCAATTGCCTGAATTATTGCTAATAATGTCCCACCTGTTGAGATAACATCATCAACAATAAAGACTTTATCACCTTTATTAATTCCATTAATATATAACTGACCTTTACTATATCCTGTTTTTTGATAAACAGGAACTTCCCCAGGTAATTTATATTCTCTTTTTCTAACAATAACATATGGAATATCTGTATAAAGAGATAAGGATGTAGCAAGAGGAATACCCATAGCTTCAGCAGTTAAAATTTTATCTGCTTTAAATATATCTCCAACCTTAATAATTCTTGAAACTACTTCTCTTAATAATTTTGGTTCAACTATTGGAACTCCATCACTAATAGGATGAATAAAGTACTCATATTCTCCTCTTTTAACAATAGGACATTTTTTTAAACTCTCCTCTAATTTCAACAATGTTCCACCTTTATTTTTTTAGCAATATATAAACATCATCTCCAGGCTTTACCTTGTTTAAAATCTCATAATTTTCTACAATTTTTCCAACTATGTTTGTTTTATCAAAACTCTCCCCAGTAGGTCCAAATTTATCACTATCCACTCCTCTAACTCCTATCATTCCCTTATATCTACTTACCATATTAGAAACTCCAATTTCATAAGCTTTTACTTTATCTTTTGGTGTATTTTCTGGTAGTAATCCCTTAGCATAGTCTGGATTTCCTTTAAACATTACTATATCTTTATGTTTAAAGTATACATGAAGTTTTCCAACTTTTACAGTGGTTAATCCTGATGTCTTTCTAAAGTACCATGAGGTTATAGGAGCTTTATCCTCATATAAAATAATTTTTAATATTTCATTTTCATTGACACATTTTAATTTAACTTTTTTCTGTCTTAAAACTTCTAATGTATATTTTGGGTCTTGCTCAACAACTATTACCTCCCCTTCTGCTTCAACTTCAATATTGTATTTCTTAAGTTTTTCAATTGCTTCATCTAAATATAAACCAATAACACATAACCTCTCTGGAATTGTTTTAACTGTTATAATTCCAGAAGTAGAAAAGTCAATTAATGGCATTCCCTCTTTAACCTTTCCTACAACAGTATGAGAAAGTGATGAGGTTCTACTCTCTTTATAAATAAAAACTTTTCCCTCTCCAACTCCAAAGTTTCTTACAGTTATAACTCCTCTATCTCTCTCTATTAAATTCCCTTCCTCAACTTTTAATGTTTGTAACCTTCTATCACATATATATGTATTAGTTTCCTCACCTACTTCAAAAATACCATCTTCCATTAATGCCAATGCATGCTCAACTGCTTCATTAGGACCATCAAATTCAGCAGTAAAATAAGTATATATCTTCCAACCATCCTCCAATTTTGTATCTAAATTGGTAGTAACAAAGTAATCAACTGCTTCCTTTTCAACCATGACAGGCTCTATATCCTCAATATAATCTCCTATATTTAACTTTGAAACTACCCATTTACCTCCTACAATCCTACCAATTTTTGGCTCTTTTAATCCATATTTACCAATAATTTTTTTTGTTATAAAAATAAGATGTCCTTCATCTTTATCTAATCCACTAATAGAAAGAATAACATCCCATTTATCTAATTTTTTTTCTTCATCAGAAATATCTAAATCTATTCTTGTAGGACCAAAAGCAATATCTATTCCACTAATCCATCTTAATTTTTTATTAACAAAATTTTTATAGTTGTTTAAAAAATATTTTGCAGTTTCATTATCCTCAGTTATGGCAATAGTTATACTTCCCTTATTTGTTTTAACTAAAAATTTCTTTGAAGTCTCAATTTCTTTTTTGGTTCCTTTTATAATAACTATATTAGCCCCTTTTTTATATAATTCTCCATTAATTACATCTTTTAAATATGTCCCTTCTTTCTCATTCCCATTTACTATAACTTTAGCCATATTTTCACTTTCTATACTTTTTATTATATTTTATTTATAATGATACTTTTAATTTCACTCATTTCCTCAATAGCATATTTAACTCCTTCTCTTCCTAATCCACTATATTTAAATCCTCCAAATGGCATATTATCTATTCTATATAAAGAACTGTCATTTATTACTACTCCTCCATATTCTAATAAATCAGCAAATTTTAATGCCTTATTTATATTAGTTGTAAATATAGCTGAATGTAAACCATATTCAGAATTGTTAGCTATATCTATCATCTCCTCCTCATTAACTCTAAGAATTGGAACTACAGGAGCAAAAGTTTCAGTTTTTATAAGTTGGCTATCTTTATCTACCTCTAAAATAGTAGGGTATATAATAGATTTTTCTCTTTTACCACCTAACAACAATTTAGCTCCTTTATCAATTTCTTTATTTATTAACTCTTCAATCCATTTTGCATGTTCTAATGATATTAAAGGACCTACATCAGTATTATCATCTAATGGATTTCCAACTTTTAATTTTTTTGCCTCATTAACAAATTTTTTAATAAATTCATCAGCAATTTCTTCATCAACCATTATATAACCAACAGATATACAAACCTGTCCAGCATATAAAAAACTTCCTTTAACAAGAGACTTAACAGCCTTATTTATATCAGCATCTTTTAAAACAATATTTGGATTAACCCCACCAAGTTCTAAGTTTATTTTTTTAAATCCTGCCTTTTTAGTTATTTCTTTTCCAACTTGACAACTTCCTGTAAAAGAAATCATATTTATTTTTTCATTAACAACAAGTTCATCCCCTACAACTTTACCCAAACCTGTTAATAAATAGTATGGAACATAATCAGAATATTTTTTATATGCTTCTTCAATTATTTTAGCAAGTTCAATAACTGGAAGAACTGCCTTTATGGATGGATGATGTAATATAAAGTTTCCAACTACAATAGCTGGGGCTATTTTATGAGCAGATAAATTTATTGGATAGTTAAATGGAGTTATTGCCCCTAATAATCCAATAGGATACCTTTTAGTTAAAATAAGTTTATCATCTGTTTCTATAACTTCTCCCCTAAGTTCTTTAACATAAAATGCTGCTAATTTAAAGGTTGTTATTGCCCTTTCAACTTCAACTCTTGCCTGTTTTATTGGTTTTCCAGCATTTAATGCCAATAAATAAGAAAGATTTTCTTTATTTTCTTTAATTTTATTGGCAATGTAGGTTAATATTTTGTATCTTGTTAATTTTGAGAGATTTGCTTTATTCTTATTTTCATAAGCTAATTCTATTGCCTCCTTAACTTCATCTCTATTTAATGATGTAACTTTTTTAATAGGTTCTAATGTATATGGGTTAATTGTTTCAATATCTTCCCTTTCAATCCATTTACCATTAATTAACATTTTTTTCACCACTTAAATAAATAATTTCATTCAAAAACTTTTTAAACTCCTCTTTTCCTTTATCTGTTATCTTAATTATAGTTCTAATTCTATTGTTATAAAAAGTTTTTTTTTCTTCAATTAAATCTGCTTTTTTTAATATATTTAGATGATGCTCTAAATTTCCACTTGTTAGATTAAGTTTCTCCCTAATATAATTAAAATCACAGAATTCTCTACCATACAATAAAGCCAAAATTTTGACTCTTGTCTCAGAATTAAAAATTTTCATTATTTCTCACTTTTAAGGAAAGATATGGATATAATAAATAATGAAATAGCTAATATCAAAAATCCATATTTGTTAATGAATATAAAAATAGAAATTAAGATTAAAAATAAACCTAAAACTTTCCTTTTTTTAGAAGAAAATAAAATCCCATCAATACATAATAATAAACCTAATATTGTTGATACTATAACTGGAACAATTTTTGGGTTAGTTAGTAAAGAAATAACTGTTAATATTAGCAATACTAAAATCCCATAAGCTACTATTTCCTCAAATAATTTCTCAAAATAGCATTTTGTTCTTTGATAGAGAGCTCTATGCCTATATATAAGAATTCCACTTATTAAAATTAAAAAAGATATAAAAAATAATAGATTCAGATTAAAAAAATTATTAAATATATAAATTAATAAAAAAATTAATGCTGAAACAAAATAAGAAATAAAATATACTCTATTTTTATATTTAATATCTTCATCTTTATAACTCTCTTCAACAAGTTTTAAAATCTCTTTAGCATCCATTAGCTATCACATTTTAAGTAAAAATCTTTTTATATTACTTTTTCTTTTTTAACTATAAAAATATTTTTGATGGTGATAATTTGGCTGAAATGATTATTCCATACCCTCAATTAAAAAAATTAATGAAAGTTACCTGTGAAGTTGATTTATATAAAACAGAAGCTGAAGATATGATGGAAATAGTTGAGAAAAAAGTAGCAGATTTATTTGAAGTTGCACACAGAAATGCTAAACAAGAAAATGCAAAAATAATATTAATGAGACATATACCACTTACAAAAGGTATGTTAAATTCTATGGAATTGTTTAAGGAGGTTATTGAAGAGGAAAATATTTTAGCTGAAAAAATTAAAGAGTTTGTTATGAAAAAAATACCTGGTGACTTACCATTAGAGGATAATGTTGTTGATAACCTTCCACTTATAACAGGAACTATATTTATAATCTTAGGAAAAGTTATTAAGGCATTACATGAAGATATAGAAAGAATTAGAAAAGAGCATATTGAAGAAGCAAAAAAGGTTTTAGATTATACACTCTAATTTATTAAATCATGATAAGCCTCTTCTGCTTTTTCATAGACTTTTTCTTCATCTTTTATTTTTGTTAGTTTTCCATTTTCTAAAACAATTTCACCATTGATTATAGAGTAATCTACAAATCCATTATATGCATAAACTAAGTGAGAGTATATATTTTCTTTTGGATATAAGAATGGTTTTTTTATGTTTATTAAAACAATATCTGCAAGATAACCCTCTTCTATTTTTCCAGCTTTAATACCTAATGCTTTAGCACCATTTACAGTAGCAAAGTTAAAGGCATCTTTTGCCTTAACTAATGTAGGATTTAAATTAACACCTTTATGTAGAATAGCAGAGACCTTAATTTCTTCAAATAAATTTAAGTTATTATTACTTCCACACCCATCAGTTCCAAGAGTTACATTTATTCCTTTCTCCAACAACTTTGGAATTGGTGCTATTCCAGACCCAAGCTTTAAATTACTTATAGGATTATGGGAAATAGAAATATTTTTTTCTTTGATTATATCAATTTCCTTATCTGTTAAATGGACACAATGAGCAGCAACAACTTTTACACCATCAAAAAATTTAAAATTATCTAAATAAATAAATGGTTCCATTCCTGTTTTATCTTTTATTATCTTGACCTCTTCTATTGTTTCATTCATATGAATATGGATTGGGACATTATATTTTATAGCAAGCTCTTTAACATCCAATAATAATTCTTTTGAACATGTATATGGAGCATGAGGTCCAAGAGCAGGATAAATTCTATCATTTTTTAAATTTTTAATATAGTTAATATACTTTTCAGCATTTTTAATTTCTTTTTTTCTCTTCTCTTCATCAAATAAGTCAATCATTCCATAGGAAAGGAATGCCCTTATTCCACTATTCTCAACTGCTTTAACAATACTTTCCAAAAAAAAGTACATATCATTAAATGTTGTAGTTCCTGTTTTTATCATCTCTACACAACCAAGAAGTGACCCATAATAAACTATTTTTTCATTAAGTTTTGCTTCTAATGGCCATATATGGTTATTCAACCAATCCATTAAAGGAATGTCATCAGCCACACCCCTAAAAAGTGTCATAGGAATGTGGGTGTGAGTATTTATTAATCCTGGAATAGCTATCATATCAGAACCATCTATAACAATATCACTTTTCTCTTTAACTTCTCCTATTTTAGAAATCTTATTTTCCTCTATTAAAATATCCTGCCTTTTTCCATTAACAAAAATATTTTTAATAGTTATCATATTATACTCCTCCAAAAATTATATAAATAAAATAGTTTTATGTTATATATATAAAATTCTCTCATATGTGAAAAAATGAGATTAACATTAAAAGATGAAAATAAGCCAATAATTTTTAGTATTTTTGGAAATATAATATTGGCAATTATTAAAATAGTTGTTGGATATTTATATAATAGTATTGGGGTTATAGCTGATGGTATTCATAGTTTATCAGATGTTTTTACAAGTATTATTGGATATATTGGGATAGCAATCTCTTCTAAACCAGAAGATGAAAATCATCCTCATGGTCATAAAAGATATGAATCATTGTTTTCTTTATTTATGGGACTTTTACTTTTTTATGCAGTTTATGAAATATTGGCAATGTCTATAAATAAAATCTTACATAATAGTAGTGTTGAAGTTAATTCCATAGTTATTGGAGTTCTAATATTATCAATAGTTTTTAAGGAAGTTATGACACAGTATTCTCTATATATTGGAAAAAAGTTAAACAACTATATTTTAATAGCAGATGCTTATCACCATAGGAGTGATGTATATAGTAGTATAATAGTATTATTAGGTATTTTATTGGAAAAAATAGGAATTAAATATGCTGATGCAGTTGCTGGGATAATAGTTAGTTTAATGATTGCTAAAATAGCAGCAGAGATATGTAAAGAAAGTATAGACCAATTAACAGGAAAATCTCCTCCTAAGGAAGTATTAGAGAAAATTAAAGAAGAAATATTAAAATTTGACAATGTTAAAGGAGTGCATAACTTAAAAGCCCATTATGTTGGACCATTAATTTATGTAGAGGCTCATGTAGAAGTAGATGGTAAAAATATGTCTGCAAAAGAATTACATGATTTAGAAGAAAAAATAAAAAATAGATTGGAAAGTTTAGAAAAAATTGGAAAAGCTTATATACATATTGATGTAGAATAATAAATATTAAAATGGTGGGCTCGGGGAGATTCGAACTCCCGACCACCGCCGTGTCAGGGCGGCATCATAGCCAGCTAGACCACGAGCCCACTGAAAAATAACCAGTATATTAAAAATATATAACTCATATATAAATCTTTCCATTTTAAATTTTTAGAAAATTTTATATACTCTTAAATAGAATATGTTCTTAATAGGCACACAAGTAAGCACAGGTGGGAAATATGGATATCAATGAAGTAAGAACATTAGGGCAAAAAATAATGGAATTATTAGGAGAAGATAAGCCATTAGTTGCTGTAAAATTAGCAAAATCAAAAGATGAAATTCCAGCAGGATATAATGAAATAGATGAACAAAAAAGACACTGTGAAATGGTTCAATTGGCAAGATTAGAAGGTAAAAAATTTTATGCAACAGTAGATGAACATCTATGTAAAGGAGGGGCCTATGCTTTAGGAATATTTAAAAATCCTCCAGAACCTTTAGCTACAGGAAAGTTGTATGTTAAATTAGGTAACTACAAAGATGAGGAAGTTGCTAAAAAAGTAGTTGATGCAATACCAAAAGTAGAAGAAGAGATTTATGCAACAGTATATGCTCCTTTAAATGAAACTGATTTTATTCCAGATGCAATTTTATTTATTGGAGTTCCAAAAAAGGCATTAAGATTAGTTCAGGCAATACTTTATCATAATGGTGTAAGATTCCAGGCAGATTTTGCAGGAATCCAGTCATTATGTGCTGATGCTGTTGCAGGAGTATATACAAGAAAAGCTCCAAATATGACATTAGGATGTAATGGGTCAAGAAAATATGCCAAAATAAAAGATGAAGAAGCTATATTATCATTTCCAGTTAGTAAATTAAAGGATATTGTTGAGGCATTAGAGCACTTTAAAAAAGTTTGGGGATAATTTAACCAATATATCTTAAATCTTCATCAGTTTCTGGTTTTCTTTGAAGATTTTTAATCATTTCTTCCTCAAACTTTCTAATTTTATCAAAGAATTCCTCCATACTTTTTGCTCTTTTATCTAACTCTTCCAGGTTTATCTCTATATTTTCTATTTTTGAAAATACTTCCAATACTGCTTTAGCAGCATTGGGGTCTATAAAGTATCCAGGAGTTTCTCCCATTAAACAAATTCCTGGGAGATTATTTAAATCTGCAAATAATAACATTAAACCAGCAGCTCCAACAATTCCTCCTCCATCACTTCTAAAAATTACATAATCTTTTATTTTCTCAGCTAACTCTTTTTTAGTAGTTGCTCCATAAACATTTATCTTTTCTGAAATTTTTCCAGTTCCAAATCCACCAAAGGTATATACAAACTTAGCACCATATTCTATTCCAGTCTTAACTAATTTTTCAGAAAGATGATACTGTCCAATAGGTGAAAGTGCCTGAGTATTCCCTAAGATTACAATCATTGGTTTAGGTTCCTCAATTTTATAGAAGTTGGCACACATATATTCAATAGTACCATCATTTTTAACTAAAACTTGTGGAGGAAAATCATAGCAAAATATTTCTAAAAACTTCTCACCATTAAATTCATGAACTAAATGTTCAGCTGCTAATCTACCAACATGTCCAATTCCTGGAAGTCCTTCAATTAAAAGAGCATTATCTAAAGGTTCAATATCTTTAATTTTTCTTGTTATTATTTTAACCATATCAATCCCCCAATTATGTTATAAATAAATAATATATTAAATTATGTTAAATAATTTTTTTCTTTGGGTGGGTAAAATGAAAACAGAACTTACAAATGTAGATATATGTGCATTAGTTGATGAACTTAAATTTATAGAAAATGGTAGAGTAGATAAGGCATTTTTAATATTGGGGGAGGAAAATAAAGAGTTAATATTAAAAATTCATATTCCTGAAAAGGGTAGTAGGGAACTTGTTATAAGTGTTGGAAAATATAAGTATCTTACAATTACAAACTATGAAAGAGAAAAACCAAAACTACCTCCTGCCTTTGCTATGCTTTTAAGGAAATATTTAAATAATGCAAAAATAGAAAAAATTCAGCAGGTTAATTTTGATAGAATCGTTATAATTGAATTTATGAAAGTTAAGAAATATAAATTAATTATAGAACTTTTTAAAGAGGGAAATATAATTTTCACTGATGAGAATAATATTATAATCTCTCCTTTAAAAATTGAAAAATGGAGTACAAGAAATATAGTTCCTAAAGAGGAGTATAAATTTCCACCACAAAAGTTATTGTCTCCATATAATTTAGATTACTCTATTGCCTATGAGATATTTAGGGATTACTTTATTGAAAATAAAGATGTTGAATGTGTTAGATTAGTATCAAGATTGTTAGGATTATCAGGATTATATGCTGAAGAAATTTGTGAAAGGGCAAATATTGATAAAAAGAAGAAAAATTTAAGTGAGGAAGAAATTAAAATATTATTTAACACTGTAAAAGAATTCTTTAATGAGGTTTTTAATAAAAGAGAACCACAAATAATTTTAAAAGATAATAACTTTTTTGATGTAGTTCCTATAAATCTATTAAAATATAAAGATTATGAAAAAAAAGAATATAATAGTTTTTTAGATGCAGTAGATGATTATTTTGCTAATTTTTTATCATTAAAAAAGATATCAAAAGTTAAAAGTAAAATAGAGAGGGAAATAGAGAAGCAAGAGACTATTTTAAAAAGACAGTATAAAACACTGGAACAGTATAAAAAAGATGCTGAAGAGAATCAAATCAAGGGAGATTTAATTTATGCAAATTATCAAATAGTTGAAGAGTTATTAAATGCCATTAAATTAGCAAGAGAAAAAAAGAGTTGGGAAGAAATTAAAAAAATAATAAAGGAAAATAAAGACCATCCAATTTTAGGGTTGGTTGAAAATATCAATGAAAAAAATGGAGAGATTACAGTAAGATTAAAATCAGAAGATATAGAGAAAAGGGTAGTTTTAGATATAAGAAAAAGTGCCTTTGAAAATGCTGAAAAATATTATGAAAAATCTAAAAAATTAAAGAATAAACTTGATGGGATTATTAAGGCAATTGAATTAACAAAAAAGAAAATTGAAGAATTAAGAAAAAAGAGAGATGAAGAAATTGAAGAGAAAAAACCAAAGAAAAAGATTAAGAAAGAGAGAAAATGGTATGAGAAATTTAAATGGACTGTTATTAAAGATTTTTTAGTCATTGCTGGAAAGGATGCTATAACAAATGAAATTATTATTAAAAAATATACCAATGATGAAGATATTGTCTTTCATGCTGATATAGTAGGAGCTCCTTTTACAGTTATAAAAACCAATGGTAAAGAAGTTGATGAAGAAACACTTAATGAAGTTGCCAAATTTGCAGCATCACATTCAAAAGCTTGGAAGTTAGGATATGGGGCTATAGATGTATATTGGGTTAAACCAGAACAAATATCTAAACAGGCAGAGAGTGGAGAATACTTAAAAAGAGGGGCATTTATGATTAGAGGAAAAAGAAACTATATAAAAAATGTTCCTCTTGAGTTGGGAGTTGGAGTTATTGAATATGATGGTAGTATAAAAATAACAACTGCTCCACCAAAGACATTAAAAGAGAGATTTTTAAAATATGTCCTTTTAAAACCAGGAAATAAAGAAAAGGGAAAAGTTGTTAAAGAATTAAAAAGATATTTAAAGAATATGATATAGATGATGAGGAAATTTTATCTGTCCTTCCACCAGGAGGTTGTGAATTAGTTATTTAACTATTTTATCATAATCTTTAAAATCAAATATTATTTCTTTTAATTTATTTTCATCGTTAGTATTTAATCTACCTTTAATTAATCCCTGTAATTTCATTGCATCAACAAATTGAATAACTTTTGGAACTATTGGCTCTAATCTATAGTCATATTTTATATGTGATATGGAAGCTTTTTCTACCTCTTCAGAGGTTCCTAACCATGCACATGAGGATTTAATTGCTAAATCCTTATTTTTATTGATTTCATCAGTTGCATATTTTAATAACTTACAAAAGTCAATAACTGCATCATACTTATTTTTTAAAGCATCTTCTGATACAACAACACAACAACATGGATGGTCTTTCCAAGTTTTTCCTGTTGCACTTGGTAAGTTTTCACTATATACAATAGGTTTTCCTATATTTTTATATCTTAATATTTCTGGCATTGGTTCCCATGCAATAACTGCATCTAATTCCTTCTGTGAGAGCATTTGAGGCATGGATTTTTGTCCTTTACAATTAATTAATAAAACCATAGCTTTTTTATCATTTGGGTTTTCAGTGTAAGTTATGCCACTTGCTTTTAAGGCATCTCTTATCATAACATACTGTATAGAGGCAGGTAATGGATACCCAATTTTAACTTGATAACCTTTTTTATGTTGTTCTTTTATCCAATTTACAAATTCACTCCAATTATTAACAGGAATATCTTTTCTTACTACAACAGCAGAACCTTCTGTATGTAGATTCATAATAATTTTTGCATTAGTTCCCTTGTCAATATAGAAAATTGCAGGAGGAACCCCTAAAAGTCCAACATCTACCTGTTTTGTAGTCATTAAGTTCATTATTTTAGCTCCTCCTTCCATCACTCTAACAAGTTTAACATTAGCTATTTTTTTGTCTCCTTTATATAACTCATATTCTTCCTTTGGCTTAACTTCTTTTAAGTATATTCCATACTTATCTTTAAACAAATTTGGATTATCTGCTGCAACAAATAAAGCTGCTTGGTGGTCAGTTGGAAGATATGCTACTGTTAATGTTGGAATATTTGATTTTTCTTGTTGAGTACATCCAGCAAATCCAATAAATATGGCTATTAAACTTAAAACTATCAACAATTTTCTCATATTATCACCTTATTAGTAAGAATATAATTGGAATAATATAGTAAAAAATTATATAAAATTTTCTATTTTAACCTAAAAAAATTTTATATTATTTGGTAAATATTGGTGTTAATTTTTCTCTAAAGAAATTAACAGAGTTGTTATAAATTATCCTCTTAACCTCATCTAATTCCATTTCTTTAATTTTGGATATCTCTTTAACAACTAATTTAACATTTTTAGGCTCATTTTTTTCTCCTTTAAATGGAGATAAGTAAGGAGAATCTGTTTCAGTTAGTATATAATCAATATCAATTTTATCAACAATCATTTTATGGTGCTCTGAAAATAGTAAAAGAGTAGAGATAGAGATATAATAACCTTCTTTAGTTATCTTTTTAGCCAAGTCTAAACTTCCAGAGTAACAGTGGAACATAGTAGGAATATCTACAAGATTAAATATTTTCTCTTCATAACCTCTTGCATGTACAACAATAGGCTTATCCAATTCTTTAGCTAAATATAAAAATTTTTTAAAAATTTCCTCCTGTCTTTCTGGATTATCTCTTTTTATATCCATACCAATTTCTCCAATTGCTAAAATATTTTTATAGTTATCTTTTATTAGATTATAGACATTATTAACAATTTTATCATCAGATTTTACTTTTGAAGGATGATATCCAAGAGTTAGATAGATGTTATATTTTTTCTTAAGAGATAAAGCTCTTTTAATACCTCCTAAAGTTGCTCCACTTGTTATAACACATATATCTCTTGCTCTATTAACTACTTCATCTCTATTTTTATTAAAACCCTTATCTTCAAGATGACAGTGTGCATCTACATACATAACAATCCCAAAAAATTTTAATTATATTTTTTATAATTATTTTTTATAATCTTTAAATATTAAAAATAAAAGTAGTTGATAACTATGATAATAGATGCCCATAGTCATTTAGATGTTAGAAGTTTTGAGGATTTAGAAAAGATGGCTATTTTAGGGATTGAGACAGTAGTAACTCAATCACATGACCCTTATAAAATGAGTGTTCCAGAGGTTTATTTAGATTTGTGGGATAGATTAATTAATTTTGAAGTTAAGAGGGGAAAACTTGCTAATTTAGATGTTAAGGTAGGAATAGGAATACATCCTATGGGTTATCCCAAAAATTGGGATATCCTGATAAAAGAGATTCCAAAATATTTAGAAAATGAAAATGTTATATGTATTGGAGAGACAGGATTACACTATTTAAATGAAACTGAAGAAAAGATATTAATAGAGCAGTTATATCTTGCCAAGGATTATAATATTCCAATAGTTATACATACTCCAGAGAAGAATAAAAAAGAAGCCCTTTTAAAAATATTAAAAATATTAGATGATGTAAAAATAAAAAATAATCTTGTTATGATTGACCACATAAATGAGGAAACTATTAATTTAATAGATAATGATTATTATATTGGCTTAACTGTACAGTCTTTAAAATTAACTCCTGAAAGAGCTGCTAAGATTGTTAAAGAATATAGTGATAAAAAACTTATTTTAAGTGCTGATTTAGGTAGTTTAAAGTCTGATATTTATGCCCTTCCTAAAACTAAGTTAGAGATGAAAAAACTTAATATAGATAAAAATATAATAGATAAAGTATTATATTATAATGCTAAAGAATTCTACAACTTATAGCCCCCAGAGGGTTAGCCCCCTTGATGTAGCATTTGCTAAAGATGATAGGGGGTGTTAAACTGGGGGCACATTTTTGGTGAATATACTATGAAAATCTATTTTGCTACTGGAAATATAAATAAAGTCAAAGAGGCCAAATCTATTTTAAAAGATGTTGATATAGAGCAGATAAAAATAGATTATCCAGAATTACAGGGAAGTTTAGAAGAAGTTGCAGAGTTTGGGGCTAAGTATGTTTATGAAAAAATAAAAAAACCAGTTATTGTAGAAGATAGTGGTTTTTTTGTTAAGGCATTGAAAGAATTTCCTGGAACATATTCAAGATTTGTATATGAAACTATTGGAAATAAAGGAATATTAAAGTTGTTGGAGGGTGTTGAAAATAGAGATGCCTATTTTAAGGCTGTTATTGGCTATTGTGATGAGTATGGTGTTAAGTTATTTATTGGTAAAGTAGAGGGATATGTAGCATATGAAGAAAGAGGTAGTCATGGATTTGGATATGACCCTATTTTTATCCCAAAGGGGTATAATAAAACTTTTGCAGAATTAGGTGAAGAAAAAAATAAAATTTCCCATAGAAAAAAAGCTTTTGAAAAATTTTATGAATATTTAAAAAGAACTAATTTATAGACAATGTTCCAACTCTTATTAATGGAATTAAAGGGACATTATCAATTTCATCTAATCCACTTTTATCAATTAAAACAACTATTAACTCTGGACTACAAATATCTTTTAATTTTTTGATACACTCTTTTAATGTTGTTCCACTTGTTACAACATCATCAATAATTATTACTTTTTTATTTTCAATATTTGAAAAATTATTTGAAACTACTCCAGTTATTATTTTTTCTCCATTTTGAAGTTCTTTTTTTGGGATATAAATAGTAAATTCTTTATTTAGTTCATTGGCAACTAATGTTGCAATTGGAACACCACTTGCAGATATTCCTACAACTACATCAAAATCAATATTTTTTATTATATCTACTATTATATTTGCTATACATTTTAATCTACTTGCAGAACATCCAATATTTTTCCAATCTATAAAAATATCTATGTGCTCTTTTTTATCTTCTTTCTCTAACAATTTCTCAGCATTTAAAACTAAATATCTTGCAGTGTCCATAGATACATTTAGTTCATCAGCAATTTCTCCAATAGATAAACCCTGTTTTTTTAATTCAATAACCTTATTTAATATTTTTTTATTCATATTTTTTCCTCCTTTTAAAATAACTAAATATACTATCTTTATATTGCTTTATAAAAATTTTATTCTAATTAAAAAATATTAATTATTAATTTGAAATCCTAAAATTTAAAAAAAACTATAATACAGAATCTTAATTTTGGTTCGAAATTCGGAGTATATTATTTCAATTTAAAATTGTGAAAAATATTTAAATCTTTTATAGAAAAATATTTATTATAAAAAATTTATAAAAAATTTTTGTGGATGATTATGAAAATGAGGATATTATTGGTTATATTTATTTTATTGTTTTCTGGATGTTTAAATGAACATAAACCCAAAAAATTTAGAGGAAAAATTTTAATGGTTATTGCTCCCAAAAACTTTAGAGATGAAGAACTTTTTATTCCTAAAAAGATTTTTGAAGATAATGGCTATGAAGTGGAAGTAGTTTCTACAACTAAAGGAATACATGTTGGAATGTTAGGAGGGATAATAGAGACAAATAAAACAATCTATGAGATAAATAATATATCCCAATACTCTGCTTTAGTAATTCCTGGTGGAATTGGCTCAAAGGAATATTTATGGAATAATAAAAAACTTCAAGATATTGTAAGAGAGTTTTATAAGGAGAATAAAGTTATTGGTGCAATATGTTTATCTCCTGTTATTTTAGCAAAAGCTGGAATATTAAAAGGAAAAAAGGCAACAGTATTTCCAGATAAGGAGGCAATTGAGGAACTTAAGAAAGGAGGGGCCATATATATAGATAAAGGTGTTGTAGTGGATGGAAACATTGTAACTGCAAAATCACCAAAATATGCCAAAGAATTTGGAGAGGAAATAATTAAACTACTATCTCAGGAGGGAAATTATGAAAATAAAGGATAAAAAACTTAGTTTATGGGAAGCCGTTTCTATGGCTGTTGGTGTGATGATTGGGGCAAGTATCTTCTCTATATTTGGTGTTGGTGCTAAAATAGCTGGAAAAAATCTTCCAGAAACTTTTATATTGTCTGGAATTTATGCAGTTTTGGTTGCATACTCTTATGGAAAACTTGGTGCAAAAATAATATCAGATGCTGGACCAATAGCATTTATACATAGAGCAATTGGAGATAATATAATAACTGGAGCTTTAAGTATTTTATTGTGGATGAGTTATGTTATATCAATTGCTTTATTTGCTAAAGGGTTTGCAGGCTATTTTTTACCTTTAATTAATGCTCCAATAACTCCATTTAATGTGGCTATAACTGAAATTGGAATTGTAGCATTTTTTACAGCCCTTAATTTTTTTGGTTCCAAAGCTGTTGGAAGGGTAGAGTTTTTAATTGTTTTGATTAAACTTTCAATATTAGGGTTATTTATATTTGCTGGGTTAATGGCTTTACATTTATCATATATAATTCCAGATACTTCTTTAACTGCTATAAAAGGAATGATTTTTGCATCTGCTATATTCTTCCTATCTTATATGGGTTTTGGAGTTATAACCAATGCATCAGAACATATTGAAAATCCTCATAAGAATGTTCCAAGGGCAATATTTATAAGTATATTTATTGTAATGCTTGTATATGTTGGAGTAGCTATAACAGCAATAGGAAATTTACCTATAGATGAGCTAATTAAAGCCAGTGAAAATGCTTTAGCAGTTGCGGCAAAACCATTTTTAGGAAACTTAGGATTTTTATTAATATCTATAGGAGCATTATTTTCAATTTCATCAGCAATGAATGCCACAATATATGGAGGAGCTAATGTTGCCTATTCATTGGCAAAAGATGGAGAACTTCCAGAATTCTTTGAGAGAAAAGTGTGGTTTAAATCTACAGAAGGACTTTACATAACTTCAGCTCTTGGAGTATTGTTTGCCTTGTTGTTTAATATGGAAGGAGTAGCATCAATAACAAGTGCTGTATTTATGGTTATATATTTATTTGTTATTCTCTCTCATTATATCCTGATTGATGAAGTTGGAGGAAGAAAAGAAATTGTAATTTTTAGTTTTATTGTTGTATTGGTGGTTTTTTTAATTTTATTATATTATCAATGGATATCTAATAGATTTGTATTTTATGGAATAATAGTAACATTCATTGGGGTATTAATTTTTGAAATTATATATAGAAAGGTTACAAAAAGAACATTTTCAAATGTATGCAGATATTCATTAAATAAAAAATAAAGAAACATAATATAAATTTTTTTATATAATAACACTATTTTAATAAATTTTTAATAACTCTTAAAGGAAGTGAATTAAATGATATCTCAAGAGGAGATATTGGAGATATTAAATAATTATGATAAGGATGAGATAACAATAGCCACCTTAGGAAGTCATACAGCCCTACATATATTAAAAGGTGCAAAATTAGAGGGATTTTCTACTGTATGTATAACTATTAAAGGTAGAGATGTTCCATATAAGAGGTTTAAAGTTGCTGATAAGTTTATATATATAAAAGATTTTTCTGAAATTTCTTCTGAAAGTGTTCAAGAAAAATTAAGGGAGTTAAATGCTATTATTGTCCCTCATGGGTCTTTTATTGCTTATTGTGGATTAGATAATATTGAAAATAATTTTTTAGTTCCAATGTTTGGAAATAGAAAAATACTAAGATGGGAAGCTGAGAGAGATTTGGAAAGAAAAATATTAGAAGAAGCAAAAATAAGAACTCCTAAAAAATTTAATAATCCTGATGAAATAGATAGGAGTGTTATAGTCAAATTTCCTGGAGCAAGAGGAGGAAAAGGTTACTTTATTGCCAACTCAAAAGAAGAATTCTACAAAAAAGTTGAATTTTTAAAGAGTAGAAATATTATTGATGATGAAGATGTCAAAAGGGCACACATTGAGGAGTATGTTGTTGGAGCAAACTATTGCCTACATTATTTTTATTCTCCATTAAAGGATGAAGTTGAATTACTTGGAATAGATAGAAGATATGAAAGTAATATTGATGGTTTAGTTAGAATTCCTGCAAAGGAACAGATGGAGATAAATATAGAACCAAGTTATGTAATAACTGGGAACTTTCCAGTTGTTATAAGAGAAAGTTTATTACCAGAAGTTTTTAAGATGGGAGATAATTTAGTTTTAGCAAGTAAAAAAATAGTTCCTCCTGGAATTATTGGACAATTTTGTTTGCAAAGTTTATGCACTGAAAACTTAGAGTTGGTTGTTTTTGAAATGTCTGCAAGAATAGATGGAGGAACTAACAGTTTTATGAATGGGTCTCCTTATTCCTTTTTATACAATGCTGAACCTTTAAGTATGGGACAAAGAATTGCAAGAGAGATAAAATTAGCTCTAAAATTAGGTATGGAAAATAAAATTATTTATTAGCATATAATATCTATCTTTTCTCCACAGACTAAACATATTTTATTTTTTAAATCCAAATTAACAATATCTATACTAAAAATATCTCTTTTTATTAGTAAGGCTCCACATTTAGGGCAGTATGTATTTTCTCCCTCATGTCCAGGGACATTTCCTATATACACATATTTTAATCCCATTTGTAAAGCTAAATCTCTTGCTTTTTCTAATATTTCAACTGGAGTAGGAGGAACATCTAAAAGTTTATAATCTGGGTGAAATCTTGTAAAGTGGAGTGGTGTTTCTTTTCCAAGTTCATCCCTAACAAATTCTATTATAAAGAGTATATCCTCTAAGTTATCATTATAACCAGGAACTATTAAATTTGTTATCTCTACCCATATGCCAAGTTTTTTGGCTAACTTACAAGTTCTTAAAACTGGTTCTAACTCAGCTCCACAAATTTTTTTATAAAATTCTTCATTTCCTTTAATATCTATATTCATGGCATCCATAGGAAGAGATTTTAAAGGATTTTCTTCAATATATCCATTGGTGACCATTACATTAAAGAGCCCATTTTCTCTGGCAATCTTAGCAGTGTCATACATAAATTCATAATAAACTGTTGGCTCAGTGTAAGTATAGCAAACTCCTGGAGAATTATAATTTTTTGCTATATATACAACTTCTTCAGGAGAAAGTTCTCGATATGGAACCTCTAAAGGTGAAGCTTGAGAAACTTCCCAATTTTGACAGTGAAGACATCTAAAATTACAGCCTGCTATTGCTAATGATAAAACTTTACTTCCTGGATAAAAGTGATATAAGGGCTTTTTTTCTATTGGGTCTATAGCTAAAGAACAAACTTTACCATAACCTATAGCATATAATTTTCCATTAATATTTTTCCTATTTCTACAAAAACCAACCTTGCCCTCTGGAATAATACAATGTCTTGGACATAATAAGCATTCAACTTTACCATTTAACCTTTTATAAAACATTGCTTCTTTCATATTCTCCCTCTAATAGCAAATATTTCACAAATTTCCATTAATACCTTATTTTTGTAGATGATATAATATCTTCTCATTGGTAAGTAATCATAATCAACTTTTAAAATAGATTTTAAATAATTATTTAGTTTCTTTATTCCAATATAAAAAATCTCTCTTCTTGTCTCTAAATTATATTTTTTTATAATTTTTCCTATTGGAATATCTGCAGATAATAAGTCTTTTTTTATATCTTCCCTTAAAATCTCTTCATCTATATTTTTAAATGATGTCTTTGAGATTGCATAAACAAGAGGAGTTCCTTTAATTTCTAAAATAACCTCTCTAATGTTTGTATCATTAACAATTTTTTGAGAGATAGTTCTCACTTTACAAAAATCTTCAAAAAGTATCTCTAAAATATTTGTAACACTTCCATCAGTTCCAAGTAATATTTTTTCTTCATTTAATAGAGGAAATATTTTATTTAGATTTGATATTTCTTTATAGATTATCATACTTACTTAACCTAACTAACTGATTTAAATCTACAATGTATTTATAAAATTAATATAATTATTTATAAAACTAACCAAAAATTATATGAAGGTGATTATTATAATATGGATTGATTTAACAAATGCTCCACATGTCCATTTTTTTTGCCAACTTATTAAAGAATTTGAAAAAAAAGGAATAGATTATGTCTTAACTTATAGAGAATCTAACTATTTAAGAGATTTAATAAATTTTTATGGATTTGCTGGAAAATGTATAGGAAAACATGGAGTAAATCTAAAAGAAAAATTAATTTATTATGCTGAAAGAATAATTGGACTAACTGAATTAATATCTAACCTTAATCCTATTTTGGCAATAGCAAAGCATTCTGTTGAACTTCCAAGAGTAGCATTTGGGTTAAATATACCAACTATTTTTGTAGTAGATAATGAACATGCAACAGCTCAAAATAAATTGACCCTTCCTTTAGTTGATACTATTATTAAACCAAAAGCAACAGATGAAGATAGATTAAAGGAATGTGGAGGAAAAAATTTTATTGACTTTGCTGGAACCTGTGAAGTGGCAAATATTAATGCAAGATTAAAGGGCTATTATCCAATAGACAAAAGTATTAAAGAAAAGTTAAATCTTGATAAGGATGTTGTTGTTATGAGACCTTGCCCAAATTCATCATATTGTAATGGACATAAAGATATTCTACCAAAAATTATAAAAGAACTAAAAAAAAGGTATGATGTTGATATTGTTGTTTTTCCAAGAAATAATAAACAAAAATATATTTATAAACATTTTGATGTTGTTATTCCTAACAATGTTGATGCTCTTTCATTAATATATCATTCTGATTTTATGATTGGAGCAGGAGGAACAATGAATAGAGAAAGTGCAATATTAGGAATTCCTACTATTTCATGCTATCCTCAGGATTTATTAGGAGTGGATAAATTTTTAATTGAAAAGGATAGAATGATACACACAACAGATATTAAGGAAATTTTATATTATTTTGATGAGAATTTAGGTAAGAGAAAAAAAATAGCTAAGTTTGAAGACCCAATCCCTAAAATATTTAAATTAGTTTGTGAATATCTTTAATCCAATTGATATTATTTTTTAAAACTGCCCTTGCAACAGATATTGCATTAGAGTGTTTTAACATTTCTTTAGCTATTTTTATGGATGTTATGGAATTGTTCCCAATTATAAACTTATCTTTAAATTCTTCATACAATACTTTTAAAGATTTAATATCAGGGTATGGTTTTTTAGGATAATAACAATCAACATGTAAGCCATAAAATAACTCTCTACAGTAGTTAAGGTTATTAATTAACTCATTTAAAGTAATATAATTTAAACGAATCTTTAATAAAATTGGTTTGTCCAATTTGTCCATTTTATTTAGGAAGGTATATAGCAACTCTCTATTTTTTAACAATTCTTGACCAATTCCTAACTCTGTTATTTCTCTCTGCCTACAATGACAATTTAGTTCAATATAATCAACTAATCCACTTATATATTCCAACTTACTATAACATTCATCTATATCTACAAATCTAACATTTATAGATACTTTGGCTTTTTCAAGAATATTAATTTGCTTTTCTATATATTCATTAAATTCATCTAATTTAATTAAAAATTCTTTTCTTCCTCTTTTTTCTATTTTTTCTGCAGCAAGATATGTTTTTTTATCTATATTGTAGCCACCTAAAGTTACAACATCAAACAAATCCTCATATTTTTTACAAAAGGTTCCATCTGTATAACCAGCCATTGGGGCTAAAATTATCATTATTGTAACCCACAGAATTTTTTAGGTTTTAATTTTATAATATCATCTCTTAAAAAACATACATTTTTATCTACAAGCTTACCTCTAATTTTTTCTAAACCAATATCTGCAAGATTGGCAGCATCTTCAGCAGTCTCTCCAATTCCTATACCTGCCTTCAGTTCAATATCTAATTTATTTTTTATCTTATCAAAAATCTTTATAAAATCTTCTTCAGTCATTCCATTACATGGTGACATATAATTGTCCCCACCAATAAAAAAAAGAAGAGCATTATATTTTAAAAGTTCCTCCATAAGTAAGAGCTTAACTTTATTAACATTTAAGTAAGTATCATAAGCACTTATAATATCTGTAAATGTTCCTGTTATATTATTTATATCAATATGAGCAATTTGAACATAACCGTCAGAAACTAAACTATTAGCAACATCTAAAATTTCTTTTCTATTTTCATCTTGGGCACTACCATATTCTTGAAGTGTTTTAGTGGCAAGTTTTTGAGCTTCATAAGCAGTTTCAGCTGAGGCAATAACCATACTAACAGTAAATGGATATCTATTTTTTATACTCTCTTGGATTCTTTTATGAGTTAATAAATCAATACCATTAGTTATGGCTATTAAATTGTCAAATCTTGTATAGAAAACTAAACCCTTATGTGCTCCAAATAATAGATTTAAATCCTCATATAACCTACTTTGTAGAACTTGTAAATCACTTTCTCTTCTTGGTTTTGGAGTTACTGTCCATGGCCCATAATTATCAATCTGAATTAATGTCACTTGTATCATACTTAGCCCTAATTTATTTTTTTATAGTAAATTTATTAAATAAATAGCTCTTATATACTTAATTATTTTTATTCCATAAATGTAAATAAAAATAAAATATAAAATTCGTCCTTAAAATTGATTTATAATAATCCAAATATATACCCTGCAATTGTGGAGAATATTACTACTAGTAAATAATAACATACAACTTCCTTTTTTTTTCATAATTTTTATTAATGCTAAGAGTGTGGCAATACTTAAAGATGGTCCTGATAAGAGTAATGCCATTGCTGGACCTTTATTCATTCCTAAATCTAACAATGCTTTAACTATTGGTACTTCTGTTAAAGTAGCAAAATACATTGTAGCCCCTATTAAGGAACTAATGAAATTAGCCATTAAAGTGTTTTCTCCAACATATTGAGCAACAATTTTAGGAGGGATTATAACCTTTAATAATCCTGCTATCCCTACACCAATAAGAAGTAAAGGAAATAGTGTTTTTATTAATACATAACTCTCATAAATCCAAGATTTTAACTCTCTTTTAGTAAAGTATTTATTTGATATATATACTAAAATCCCTAATAAAATAAAGAAAATAACATGCTTTAAAAGAATACCATCAACTATTTTAAGAGATAAAAAGGGAAAAATCTTTGGAGATGCAGTTATTACAATTAACATTAAAAGCATAATCCCAAAAAATGTTATGATTTGAGATAATGGTTTATCTGAAATTTTATCTCCATGAATCCTTAATTTTTTATTTGATGATTCTTTAAAGATAATATCCATTATTACTCCTATTATAATAGCTATTATAATTGCCATAATTCCCCTATATATTCCAAAATCCCAACCTAACAGGGCAGCAGAGTAAAATATAGCTAATATATTTATTCCTGGGCCAGAAAAGAGAAATGTTACTGCTGGCCCTAATTTTGCCCCTCTCTTATATAGTGATGCAAACAATGGAATTATAGTACAGGAACATACAGTTAAAATAGCTCCACTAACAGATGCCACCAAATAAGATTTTAATGATGATTCTCCAAAGTATTTTAATATAAAGTTTCTATTTAATAAACTACTAACTCCTCCAGCAATAAAAAATGCTGTTAATAAAGCTAAAACTCTATTGAAACTTAAATAATCAATTATTGTATTTATCATTATTTGGATAGCTGTATATACATCCAAAATAATCACCTGGATTATTTTTTTATACAAATATAAACCAAATAAACTATATTCATTTATATTTAAGTTAATTAATTAATATATTTAAAAAAATAATAATTTAAATAAGATTTATTCCTTGTTATCTCCACAAGTACAAACAACTTCACTCTTTTTAACTAATGTATGAGTTCCAAACACAATTGGAATTTCCAACTCTTCCATTAATTTTTTACAAATTTCCTCAAAGTTTATATAGGGACATTCTGGTTGTAAGAAGGTACAATTTGCTATATGTATTGCTTCAGCACCTGCAGCATTTTTTAATAACTTAATTCTCATTGGAAATCTTTTACCAGGACAGCCTCCACATGTTGTAAATGCAACTAACTCAACATCTTTATATCTTTCAAAAGCTCCACTTTTTTCATTTATTGCTTTAAAGCATGATACACAAGCCTCTTTCCCAGGACATCCCATTTCAACCATTTTTTTGCATGCTATAATTGCTACCTTCATTTTTTCTCCTCCAAATATTTTTTTAATTCCTCTTTTATTTCTTCAACAGTCGGAACTTTACCTTCAAAAACTATATAATCATCAAATGCAATTCCAGGGGCTACAAATATCCACTCAGATATCTCATTTATATCAGTAACTTTAATAATCTCTGCATCTATCCCAAGTTCTTCAACAGCCTTTTTAACATTCTCATATGCTTGATTACATTTTGGGCATCCAGTTCCAAATACTCTTATCACTACCATCAAATATCACCAAATAGATATGAAATTAAAATAATATTTATAACTTTCGATTAATCAATGTATTTTAATATTTTAAAAATAATTTAAATATTTAAATGAATATTATTCCATCTAAAATATCCTTATTTGTGTATATTGAGAGCTTTTTGTTTTTTACATTCCTTCCTAAAAAGTTTTATTTTTCCAGATACACATGGATATCTTTGAATTAACATGGCTGATTTTTTACTAAACTCAATATAAACCAATAAATTCATTTTTCTTTCCAAATGAGTTTATAGTTCCTTTACTCCTATAATCATAAGCTCCATCAGTTACTACCAATATCTTTGCCATTGTTATCTCCAATACTCTTAGAGTTTCTTTTTGATAACAAATAATATATTATCGCCCCAATTATTCCCAAAAACCAAACAACCAATAACCATAAGATTTTTTCAAGAGTATCTAAATCATCTCTTCTTAAAATATCTATAACTACAATTATAAACACTATAATTTTAATTATAAAGTATATTCCCCATAGAAAAAATCCAAAAATTGGAAATCCCATCATATCTATTGGCATGCACCACATAAAAATCCACCAATTATTCAAAAATAATATTCTTTTCAATTTCACAATTTAGAGAGTTGTTAATTAAACATTTTTTAGAGCCATTTAAAACTAATTCTTTTAATTTTTCTTTATCAATATTTTCATTGGTTTTCACATAGATATTTATACTTATCTTCTTTATTTTTCCTTCTTCAAATGATTTCTCAACTTTACCATCAACTTTTATCTTTGCATCAATATTATTGCTTTTTAAAGTGTTACCAACAGCTATACATATACATCCACATAATCCTACTAAAAATAAATCCATTGGGGATATTTTTTCTTTTACTGCTCCTTTTCCTCCCTTTGAATAAATTTTTAGTCCCTTAATGTTTAACAATACTTCAAACATATCACAAAATTCAGCAAAAATTTCTTTATTTTCATCCTTACTTACAATTATATCCACTATCTTAGCTATAAACTCTTTTCTTTCATTTTCAGGAATTTTATCTAAAAACTTTTCCAAAGCTAAAGGTAAGACCTTTGGCATCATTTTTGGAGCCATTTCTTTAGCAATATCTGAGTTTATCATTTCCATAATCATCTCTGGATTCATGTTCCCACCACAATTTTCCTCCTATGAGTAAAATTACATTATACTTAATAATATTTTTAAAGTATTTGAATAAAATAATAAATTATTATAAAGAGGATTTATTTCAATGACTCTTTAATCGGACTCTTTTAAATTAAATTATGCTTTTTTAGTATTTCTTTGGCTTTTGCTAAAATTTTATAATTTTTAATAATATTTTGTATGTAATCTTTTTCTGGGAATTCTAGGGCATCCACAGGACAGAGCATTTTACAAGTTGTACAGGCAACAACACAATTGTAAGGTCTTGCTACAACTGGTTTTTTCTTTTCTTTATCCCAATCAAATACAACTCTATTTGCACAAGTTATAAAACATACTCCACAACCAATACATTTATCATAATTTATTTTAGGATACCATTCTATTTTCTTCCTATCAATCCCCCACCAGGGTTTAACAGACCAATCTTTTATAACCCTACCTAAAGCATCTTTTCCAATAACAGGAAGCTCATCACTCATATCTTACACCAAAATGTTGTTACATCATTATAATATACAATTCCTATATTTATAGTTTTTGATTAATCAATGTATTTTAATATTTTTAAAGAGAATTTAAATATTTGTATATTTGTATAATGTTTATTTTTAAAATGAAAAAATATTTATTATTTAACCTTAATAAATTAAATCTTAATAAATAAGTGAGGAGATAAATATGGGAAAAATTCCTGGTAAGATATTATTTGATAAGAGAGTTGTTGGAGATGAAGGTAGTGTTTTGGGAATATTAAAAGATATAGTTTTTGATGAACAAACTGGTAAATTGGTGTCTATTGAAGTTGAACCATTTGAAAATTCTATTTTAATGAGAGAAGGAGTAAAAAGAGTATTAATTCCTTATAGAGTTGTTAAGTCAATAAAGGATATTGTTGTTCTATATGAAAGTGAATTACAAAACGCTCCGATAAGGGTGGTAGAATAGAATTTACAAAAATGCAATCTTTAGGAAATGATTATGTTGTAGTTAATGAATATGATAATATAAAAGTTGATGATAAAGAAAAATTTTCTAAAGATGTTTGTAGGAGAAAATTTTCTGTTGGAGCTGATGGGGTTATATTCATTCAAAAGTCAGATAAATATGATGTTAAATTTAGAATTTTTAACAGTGATGGCTCAGAGGCAGAAATGTGTGGAAATGGAATTAGATGCTTTGCTAAATATGTATATGAAAGAGTATTAAAAAAGAATCCTTTATATGTTGAAACTAAGGCTGGTTTAAGAATATGTGAGCTTAAAGTTGAGAATGATAAAGTTAAAAAAATTAGAGTATATATGGGTAAGGCATCTCTAAAACCTGAAGATATTCCTGTAAGATATGATAAGGAGTTTATAGAGGAAGAAATATTATTAAAAAATCCATATATAAATAAAGTAAAAGGTACTGCTTTAAGTGTTGGAAATCCTCATTTAATAATATTTGTTGATGATTTAGATTATATAAGACAGCATCTTAATGAAATAGGAAAAGAACTTGAAAATCATGAACTTTTCCCTAACAGAATAAATGTTCATTTTGTTAAGGTATTGAATGACTCAGAAATTAGAATATTAACCTGGGAGAGAGGAGTTGGCTATACAATGGCCTGTGGTACTGGTGCAAGTGCATCAGTATTTGTCTCTTACTACTTAGGAAAAACTAAAAATAAAGTATTGGCTCATTTAGATGGTGGAGATTTATTAGTTGAGGTATTGGATAAGAATGATATTTATATTGAGGGAGATGCTCATATTGTCTTTGATGGAATTCTTTATAGGTGAAAAGCTTTGAAAAAATTGGGGCTTATTGATATCTTAGTTATTCTATCTATAATTACTGCATCTGTAGCATTGGCATATAAATTTTTTGAACCAAAAAATGATAAATATGAATTTAGTGGGGATGAAATATATAAATGTAGTTGGATAGCAAATCAAATATTGAATAAAGGATTTCCATTAAAGGCTTATGTTGTTGGTAAATATCATAATAGAGATTTTAATGGTACTGTTATAATTTATAAGGCCATTGGTGGAAGGTTATATGGAATATACAATAACGAAACAGTAACTATAGGAGGTAGATTAGCTTATAAGGAGGATATAAGAGCTGAAAAAATAATTTTAATTCCTGTTGGTAATGCCATTATTTTAAAAAATCTTAACCCAATTAAAACAAAAAATTTCACTGAGTTGTATAAAAAATTAGATTCTTATCTTTCTTAATATAAAGAATATAATATAACCACTGTTTATTTAAGTGGAGATATTGGAGTGGATAGTAAAACATATACCCCTACTGAAATAGTAGCTATAAAGAATAATCTTTCGTTAGATATAGATTTAGGATTATATTTAAATTTTGTAGATGGGGGAGTTATACTATCAAATAAGATTTATTTAGATACATTAAAAAAATTAGATTATCTATTAAATCCAAAAAAAATAGTTACTTCAAAACTTCAGATGTATATAGTTGTTAATAAAATTCCTAAAATTTCTAAGAATGAGATAATTATAACATTGTGAAACTTTATGGAATTAAATCAAATATTTTTAATATTAACATGTATATATATTATTTTCTCAAATGTATCTTTTTATTCAGGAATATTTTTTTTATTAGCAGGAATAATATTTTATCTATCTTATAATGTTGGAAAAAAACTTTATGACAATGTTGAACTAAAGGTTAATTATTCTTTACATTATAAAATAGGATTAATTTTAATGATTATAGGATTTATATCTACAATATTGGATTTATTATGGGTTAGAGATATCCCTCTATTTAATCCATTATCAAGAAAATTTTTATCCGTTTATTTAACAGTTTTAGCAAGATTTTTTATTCTTGGGTGGCCAATAGTTTTAGCATCTTCAAATATTGAGAAAAAGAAAGCTATTATATACACAATAATATTTTCTATTTTTGTGATGCTTTTAGGATATAGAACAACAGTTTTAGTTTTATTAATAGCATCAATTTTTGTATTATATTATAAAAATCAGTTAAGTAAGAAAGAGATATATCTCCTTTTTGTTATAGTTTTTGGGATAATAGTATTGTTATCTTTTCTCAGATTGTTAGTTTTAGGTGTCTCTGGAAATCCAATTACATCAAGAATATCCTTAACAATGTCTGTTTATGATATTCTTTTTAACTACTTCAATGGACAATTAAATGGTTATCTTTTATATGCAGGGATATTTTCTTATTTAGGTTTATCTCCAGGGCCAAGAAATTATATTGCTCATTTATTAGGAGTTAGTGGAGTTTCAATAACACCAACATGTGTTGGGGCTGTTGTAGCAGATTATGGAACTATAGGAATAATATCATATTTTGGGATTTTAGGAATATTTTTAGGATATTTTTATAAATTGGCTAAAGAATTAAAAGGAGTATATTTAGGATTGTATTGTGTATTAATGGGCTATACTTTGGTAGGTATAGAAAGTGGAATATTAGATTTTGATGTTATTCTTTACTATATTGTTGGGATGATACTATGTTTAATAATCTTATTAAGGAAAAAATTAAAGAAATAGATATTTTTTCTCCTTATATTATTGTTATTTTTGGATATTTGGCAATATTTTTATTAGCAGTCCCATATTATTATAGGTTAGTATATTTAACTATATTAAAACTATTTATTATTGTAAGTATCTTTATTTTAAGTTTTACTTTACCTTTTTTTATAATTAAAAATATTAAAATAAATAAATATATTTTATATGGACTTCTTTTTATATTTTCTTTTTATGGGGCATATTATTCTACAAACTCAATATTTTTATCTTTGATTTATTTAATATTTTTATTTGTAGTTATTAAATTATATAAAAAACTAAGGGACAAAAAAATATTCACAGATTTTATGTTTTATATTGGTTTAATGTCCTTTATATTATTAATTATTAAATATCATGCAATTCCTCTTTTTGACTACAATGTAAGAATGGCCATTAATACAGAACCATTAAGATTAATATCTATGGGTGGTTTAATATATGGTAGTTTAGAGAGTAAATATAGGGTTATAATATCATTTATACTTTTAACCCTTATGGGTTATAAAGTTGGAATATTATTGTTAGTTGTTAGTTATATTGTCTATAAAAAAATTAAGAGAAATCTTTTTATTTATATTATCTTATTATTTATTGTTCTTAATATTATGGGTTGGACTATTGTTTATTTTTCTCCTCAAAATTGGAAGATAAATTTTTATGAATTTTTATCTTATAGAGCATATTTTGATTTATATGTTTTTAAAAAAATAGTTGAAAGTGGGATTATAACATATGGTAAAATATTATTTACCCCTAATGGTGAAAGATTAATAGGAGAGTTATTATTTAATAAAAATGTTAATTATACAACTACAATGTTTGGAACAGTCTATATGGATTTTAATCTTTTTGGAGTGGTTATAGCTTTTTTAATAGGCTTAGCATCTAAAATATTGTATGAAGGAGATAGAAAAATTTATGCAATATACTCTGCTTTATTATTAGGATATTGTGAAATTGGTATAAATTTTGGTTTTTTGGTAGTGTTAATATTAATGCTAACAGCAAATGGTGAGATTGATGATAAAGTTTATAATAAAAACACAAAAGGGATTTGAAAATATAGTTATAAATCATTTAAAAACATTAGTTAAAGATGAGTTTAAAGCAATTCCTTCTCCAGATGGTTTTCATGGTGTTGTTATAGTTGAAAGTAGTAAAGATATAAGAGATAAAATATTAAGTATCCCAGAAGTTGAGAGAGTTTTAAAGGTAGATTTTGAAACATCTGCTGACTTTGATTCCATTGTTAATATGGCTGAAAAAATAAAAGATTATATTAATGAAAATGATAAATATGCAGTTGAAACAATAAAAAGAGGAGAAAAGGACTATAATTCAATAGATATAAACAAGGTTTTAGGGGCTAAGATAAAAGATTTAACAAATGCTAAAGTAGATTTAAATAATCCTGATAAGGTTGTTTATGTGGAGATTTTTAAAGATAAGGCATATATTTGCATTGAAGGAAAGGATGAGTTTAAAAATAAAAAATACTCTGAGGAAAAAGAGAATGCCAGAAAGTTATTTAGGAGAGTTATAGTTGTTCAACTTCCATATTTAGGAGAAAAAAAGGTTTGTAGAAAATTTGGGGAAGCTATTGGAAGAAGTGCCCAAGCATTTGAAATTAAGGAGTTGATAATTGCTCCAAAAGAAAAAGTAGATGCTTATGAATTAGAGGAGTTTATAAAAGGTGTTAAAATAGGACAAAATTCAAGGTATGAAATACAAAAAAGAGCATATCCTTTTGATATTAGAAAGGTTAAGGTAAGTGTTCAGGATTTATATCAAGTTATTAGAGATAAAAGAAGAAAAAACAGATTATTAATAATAACTGACCCAAAAGGGGAAGAATTAGGGAAAATTAAAGATAAATTATCTAAAGATTTAAAGGGTAAGAGAGAAATTATTATTTTCTGTGGGTCAAGAGAAGGAATACCAAGGGGTTTATTTAGATTTGCAGATTATATTATAGACTTATCCCCTAAAATGACCTTTGCAACAGAGCATGCAATACCTGCAGCATTAATAGCATTATGGACAATATATTCAGAAAATTTAGATAAAAAATAAAAAATTTTTGCTCATATTATTATGTTGATTATCGTTTTTTATTTACGTATTTCATCTTGATGCTATTTTATTTTTTGGTTTTATAATCTATAATTTCGATTCACACTATCAGATAATTAATATTATTATCAGTATTATGAAAATAAAAATGGTGGAAAAAGTCAGTTAATTAAAATTTTTTCTTTTTATAAATTATTAAAAAGCCAATTAAAAACCCTATTAAATACATTAAAATACTTAGATTATTATTTTCAATATCTATATTTTTTGTAATAGTATAATTTTTTAAAATTTTATTAATTTTTATAATAACTTTTGATTGGTTAAGTGAAATATTATAATAGTAATCTCTATAACTTATCTTATTTATCTTTAAGACATTAATATCTTTTTTAAAATTCCAAACATATTTAATTACTCTTTTATTTGGAATATAATATTCAACATATCCCTTTATCTCTGTAGGACCTGAGATATTTATAGGAACTGAAAATACTTTTGTTTCATTAGGTAATAATTCAAAAGTTATACATGTTTTGTTTGGTTTATAATTAGCATAATCTAAAAACTGAATATCTCCATAAATCCTTTTAGAAAAAGGATTTTTTAAAGTTATATTACAATATATTGTTATGTTATGATTAGTTGGATATATTGTAGTGTTGCTAAGTGTAATATTTATTGGATTTAATTTTTTTATATTAATTAAACATTCATCATATCCAATAGCTCCAAATGAGTCATTAACATATAACTTAACAATATAAAGTCCATCTTTTTTATATGTATGAGTTGGATTTATATCTGTTGATGTAGTGTTATCTCCAAAATTCCAATAATAGTACAGAGTATTATTTTCTTTATCATAACATAAAGAATAAAATTTCACAGTATAATCGTCAATAACTTCAAATACGAAATATACCTTTGGTGGTGTATTATTTATATTTGAAATATTTTCTGTAAGATTTTTGGGAATTATATGGATAATTAAACTATCCTTTACTGGAACATTTACATTACTTCCATTTATATCTAATAAAGATATATTTAAAATCTTAAGTTCTGTTGTTATATTCCTATTTATAAGTGGTCTTATCCAAAAAGATAATATATTAAAATTATTACTTACACTTCCATTTATTTTAATATAAAAATTAATAGTATTATTTTTAATAGACAAATTTTTTTCAAGAGTTTGTAAACTTGTAGATATATCACTAACATTCAATAATGTTGAGTTATATGATATATTCCCTCTAATTTCTGATATATTCGAATCAATATTTTCTGCCTTAATATATATAAATCCACTATCTCCATAAGAAATATTTTTTTCGTTTATTGGAAAACCTACATATTTTTCAACAGTTATATTTCCAAGTGTAAAACATGCAGGATTTACAATTACATTTTTTCCATTTATTTTTATAGTTGCGTTAATAATATAACTACCTTCTTTACTTGTAAAAAATGTTAATTTCATTAAGTTAAATATATCTTTTGAGGTATTTAATTTAACAAAAAAACTTAAACTATCATTATTATACCACAAATTAACATTAGTAATATTATCCTCAAAATAATAAAAATCTAAATTTACAATTTTTAAATTTGGATAGTAGATACTTCCACTAATATTGTAAATATTTTCTTTTGCATTTTTTATTGAAACAAGAACATCAAAACTATTATTTATTGTTGGATTTATAGGAATTATATCTACAATAGTTGAATTTAACCCAATAATATTTACTACAACTGAATTATAGGATACATTTTTTATTTCATTACCATTTGTATCTGATAAAGTAGGACTTTGAATTATTTTATATGTCCCATTATTTAATGTTTTAAATTTAAGTGTTGCAATAGTAAAGTTTCCAGATGGATAATTATTAAACCATACTAAACTAATATCTATTTTACCATTTTCTATAGAGACATCCTTAAGATTTGCACTATTAGCAGTATCACTTAAAATGATATCATCTTTAGTTATATTTAACCCATCAGGAATATAAATAATATCCTCAAATCCTCCTAATTGTTCGTTAGTATTTACAATTAATGTTATATTAAAAGAATCATATTCTTTTACACTGATATTATTGGGAATTAATAAAACATTAATTCCAAAATTTATTTGTAATACTAAAAATAAAATTAATATTAAAATCTTTACTTTTATCTTTAATTTCATTAATTATCCCTAATTTTATTTCTTAAATTTTGAAAAAATAAATCCAAATATAATTCCTAAAATTATTCCAAAAAATAAATTTGATATGTCATAATCATTTTTTTTATTTACAATTATTTTTACTATTGGCCTATACTCAGTTATATTTATTTCTTTAACAATAACTTCTGGTTTTCTTACTTGTGGATTTATATAGATTCTATTAATTATGTTAGAAGTTGATGTTGATTTGATATTCTCAAAATTTTTCTCTTCTATAGTTTCACTTAGTTTTAAACTTGTATTTGTTAAATTAGTCTCATTAATTTCTTTTATAATAACCTTTGCTCCAAAAAATTTGGTTTTAGGATACTTTTTAAATGTTTTTGTATAATAATCATAATAGTCTTGAATACCATCATATTTTATTCCTAAAGCTGAACTAATAACTCCAGATATATTAACATATGTCTCACCTTTTTTAGTAGGAATAAACATAATTTCCCCAATGTAGAAATTTTCTTCAATAGGTTTATTAAATAAGATACTTAATACAAATGTACCATTTTTAAATTCGTATGATTTTATTTTTTCATTTTTACAAATATCACTCCAGTTAAACCCATAAGGTTTTAAATAATCAGGAGAATAGTTAATATAAATATCAACTCCTTTACAACCTCCATCCTCCGTCCCATCATAATATTTAATATCACCGACCTTTGGAATGTTCTCAATAGATATATTAAATTTAATTATATTTCCTTCAGATACTACTTCTTCAGGAATTAATCTAACATAGATATCTTCACTATAAACAACATTTAACAATATAAACATTGGAATTAAAAAATAAATTATATATCTATACATAGTTAATCACTTTCTAATCATATATATCAATATACCAACTAAAATAATTGCAAATATAACCACTACAATATTAAAAGAAAAACCTGTTTCTTTTTTTTCTTCATTTACTTGATTACTTTCAACTTTAAGATTTATAACTTTCTCTGGAATTTTAATTGCATTTCCTTCACTATCTGAGGCAACAGCTTTAACTACTATTGTTGCATTGCCACTCTTTAGAGCTTTTATTTTAAATTCTCCAACTTTAAAGTCCTCATTCTTTGGATTTGTCAAAAAAGCATACTGTATTGCTGCAAAACTATTTTTATTTATTGTTAAATTGTAATCTGCTCCAACATTGTAGGATGTAACATTTAATATTTTTAAATTATTTGAAACATATAAATCACATTCAAATCCTCCACAATTTGATACATTTTTAGCATAAACTTCTAATGTAAAAATTTCTCCTTGCTGAACTTTTGAAGGAGCATTTACTGATATATCAACTGCAAAACATATTTGAAACATAAGAACTAACAATAGAATTAATTTTTTTTTCATACTTACCCCTATTAAATGTTATTTTATTATTATTAAAAATATTTATTATAACTTAAAAATAATTAAAAAAATAGTATATATTATTTACTATTTTTTATCTTAATACATAATGAATAAAATGATAAACTTACTTAATAATTTTTATAATTATATTTTATCACTTAAATATTTGCTATATTACATTATTATTTAATTAAAAATTTTTATTAATTTTTATATTGTCTTGCTTTATTAATGCCTCTATAACGGATTTTTTAACACATTTCGCTATCATTTCACCAATCTTTGTATGTCCTCCAGTATAATTAACACATCTACCAAAACCTTTAACAATAATAATATTATCAGTTCCTGTCCCTGTAGCTTGAAGTTCTGGATGTTTAGTACTTCTTATATCCAACTCTTGAAAAGCATTTGTTTTTGCCTCAGTTATAGTTATAATTGCTCTTGCCATTGCTCCATCAGTTAAGTTTGCATTAGTTATTAAAATAATATTAACTGTTCCTACTTCTTCTTTAGGAATTAATTTTCCATTTTCAATTTTGTATGTTTTGAAATCCTTTTCAATATAATCTGTTTCTTCATCTCCTAATCTAACAGCATTATACTTTGCTCCTGCAGTTGTAAAAGCAATTGTATAAAACTCATCAAATTCTTCTTTAGCAACTGCTAAATTATCCATATCAGCTCCAGTTGATAATAAAGCAATATCCTCTTTTTTAATTCCAATTTTCTTTAAGACATGGTCTTCATAATCCTTATAATTATGAACCTTATCCCAAAATAGTACAGGGATTGAATGGTTACCAACATATTTAACTATCTTAAAACCTTCTCTTGTTGATAAAACTTTTCTTCTTTTTTCAAACTCTATTATTAAGGTTTTTGTTTTTTCAATATCTCCATTAATTTCAACAGTATGGGAAATTTTATATGCTCTCCAATCATCCATTTTTAAAACATCCTCCAATTTGATCACCTAAAAGAGTTTCTTTTTATAATAATCTTAAATTGTATAAAAAGAAATTTATTATCTGAACAATCTTTTAACTCTATCAATACATAAATCTAAATCATCAATACTTTTATACTGCATTTCTATCATTTTTATACAATTTATTTTTTTTAACTTCTTTTTATATTTATCAAATTCAATCTTGCCCTTTCCTATACATAGATGTTCATCAAATACTCCATTGTTATCATGGATATGAATGTGATAAATTTTTTTTATAAGGTTATTATCTAAAAATTTTTCAATATTTTTATTTAAAAAAGAATGGCCAATATCAAAAGTTATTCCAATATCTCCTAAAGTATCAATAATTTCATTTGGTTCTCTAAACATAAACATACTATAGGATGGCATATTCTCTATTGTTATTTGTATAGAATATTCATTTTGAAGTTTATTTAATTCATATAAAGATTTTTTTAGAGAATTTAATGCCTTTAAATAGTCCTCTTTAAATACACAATATCCTGGATGTAGTACAATTAAAGAGGCATTAACAACATCAGCAACTTTTAAAATATCTTCAACAATCTCTATACTTGTTTTTCTAACTTTCTCTCTAAAAGATGATAGGTTCATATCTGTAAGAGGACAATGTAATGTATATTTTAAATTGTATGATAGAGGAATTTCAGTATGTTCCATAACATTTAAGTATCCATCACAAATAAGTTCTACATATTTTGTTTTATTCTCTAAAAAGGAAAGAGCATTTTCTAACTTTTTATTAGAATTTAAAAATATGCTTGTTGAAACTCCAATCATTGTTTATCCCTTAAAATTGATTCATTAAATATTTTCTTGCAAAACAATAACTACAATCAACTTTAAATAATTTTAAATTTTTTTTATTAGATTTATTTATATTTCCTATATAAAAATATCCTTCCAATGTTGGACAGGGAAAAATGTCTCCATATTCATTAACAAAGAGTAAATCTCCAGTATTTAAAAAGCAGTATTTTTTATAATATTTTAACTTTTCATTTCTTACTATATTTTTAATATATATTGGATAATTCTTTAATTCATTTAAAATTTTATTAAATTCATCTTTATCAGGCAATAGTTTTAAATGTTCTTTTCTCTTTGGTTTTAATAAATCAAAACTTATGCTTTTAATACCTAAAGCCATTAAATATTCAACAAATTCTTTTATATATGGTAAATTTTTATTTGTTACAACTATTGTTACACCAAAAGGAATATTATATTCTTTTAAAAGATATATTCCTTTTAATGTATCTATTGTTGAAGGATTTTTGTTTTTGTAGGGTCTTAGCTTATCATTTACCTCCAAACCATCTATACTAATACCAATTTTTATATTTAAATTTTTAATTTTTTTAATAATTTTTTCATTTAGTAGGGTTCCATTTGTTTGTATTGCATAGGAAATATATTTATTGGAATAGTTTTCATTGCAATAATCTATTATTTTTTTAATCAAATCAAAATTTAAAAGTGGTTCTCCACCAGTAAATTGAATTTTTAACTTATCATCCATTTTTAAAATATAATCAATGGCATTCTTTGCTGTTTCAAAATCCATATCTCTGTTATTTTTATTAATTGCATAACAATAAACACAGTTTAAATTACATCTATTTGTTATTTTTAAAATGAGATATTTCATAATTTCACAACTATAATTATAATAGTTTATAATTTCTCTTCTATCATTCCCTCAATTTCTAAGTATTTTTTTCTTAACTTTTCTTTTGTTTCTTCATCTGTCTTCCACATTCCCCTTTCTATAGCTTCTAATAACCTTTCAGTTATGTTTAATAAGGCATAAGGATTGTTTTCTTTAAAGAACTCTTCCATTTCTTTATCAAAAACATAATTTTCAGCAATTTTTTGATACATCCAGTCATCTATTATATTTGAGGTTGCATCCCATTGAAAGATATGGTCAATATACTTTGAGAAATCACTTGCCCCCTTATAGCCATGCTTCTTCAACCCTTCAATCCACTTTGGATTCATTATTTTTGTTCTAAATATCTGCTTTCCTTCCTCTTTCAAATGTTTTGTTTTTATCTTATTTGGATTTGAAGTATCTCCAATATAACTTTTTGGTTGCTTACCAGAGTAGAAAGTTACAGCTGCAATCATCCCACCATGATAACTATTGAAATCATCTCCCTCAAAAATGTCCCATTCTTGGCTATCTTCATTTTTAACAGTTAGCTCAATCTTTGATAACCTTTTAATAAATTCTTCCTTTGCCTCAATACCATGAATTCCTTTTCCATAAACATAACCTCCCCATTCAACATAAACCTTTGCCAAATCCTCCAATGATTTCCAATTTTTCTCAGTTAATAAATCTGCAACTCCAGCTCCATAACATCCAGGTTTACATCCAAATATTCTATATAGAGATGTTTCTCTTGCTGTTTTTTCATCAATTCCTTTCTTTATTTTTTCCATAACTTCCTGCTTGTAATGTTTTTTAACAAAATTTAGGTCATCTGGCTCATCTAAGTTTGCAACCATTTTTATTGCCTCATCTATTAAATCAATAACTTGTGGAAAAGTATCCCTAAATAAACCACTAATTCTTAAAGTTACATCAATTCTTGGCCTTCCTAACTCTTCTAATGGTATGACTTCTAAACCAACAACTCTCCCCATCTTATTCCAAACTGGTTTAACCCCTAATAAATATAAAATCTCCCCAATATCATCTCCCTTTGTTCTCATTGTAGGAGAACCCCAGACAATAATTCCAATATACTCAGGATACTTTCCCTCTTCTTTTAAATACTTATTAATTAAATCATTAGCTAATTTCTTTCCCATTTCATAAGCAGATTTTGTTGGTATTTCTTGAGGGTTGCAAGAATAGAAGTTTCTTCCTGTCGGGAGGCAGTTTATATCTTTTGTTGGTGCTCCTGCTATTTTTGGAGGAACATATTTTCCTTCTAAGGCATTTACTGCATTTTCAATCTCTTCATTTACCATCATTAAATTTCTATATATTTTTGATATAATTTTTAAAACTTCTTTTAGTTCAGAATTAGGTTTTATGGTTTTTAATTCCTCAATTTTATTTTCATCAAAATTATATTTCATATATTCTTTTATTAGATTTATTCCAATTTTATTTATTTTATCAATAATTTTATGTTTTTTTCCTTTTTCTTCATTTAATTTATTCCAATCATACCCTAAAATTTTAGATAGAATCTCCAAGTAGTTAAACTGATATCTGATAATCATAAATATCATATTAATTAACTTCTCCTCTTCCAAAGGTTCTCCCATTATATGCAATCCTTCATTTATCTGCCTATTTTTTAATTCCTCTAAATAATCATGGATTTTATTTAACAATTTATCAAAGTTTTTTTCACTAATTTCCTCATCTATAACTTTCCCATCCATCAAGTCCTCATTCAGCTTTAATTCTTTAATTTTATTCAAAATTTCTTTCTTTAAAAACTCTTTCTTTTCTTTATTTTCAGTTTCATAGTATTCATCAATATTCTTTTCTAATTCTTCTAAATCTCCATACAACTCAGATATTGTCATTGGTGGAATTAAATGGCTTATAATTGTTGCATAACTTCTTCTCTTTGCTTGAGTTCCTTCTCCAGGATTATTTACAATATATGGATAGATGTTTGGCAATTCCATACAAATATCTGGATAGCAATCTCTTGATAAACCTGCACCTTTTCCTGGCAACCATTCTAAACTTCCATGTTTTCCTATATGCATTATAGCATCTGCTTTAAAAACTTCTTTAATCCATTTATAAAAAGCAATGTAGTAATGAGTAGGTGGCATATCTGGAGAATGATAAATGGCGGAAGGATTTTCCCCAAAGCCCCTTGGTGGTTGAACTGAGATAAAAACATTTCCATTAATTATTCCTGGAATAATTAAGTTATTATCAAAATTCATAACTTCTCCTGGAATTTCCCCCCAATTTTTAATTAATTCTTCTTTAACTTTATTAGAGAGAGAATTAAACCATTTCTCATAATCTTCTTTTTTTATTTTTCCTACAGCTTTTTTTATCATCTCTTCAGTTAAAAATCTCTTATCATTTGTTGCATAATTTAACATTTTTTTAATTAGTTCAGTTCCATTTTTTGGAATTTCATCGACTATAAAACCTCTATTTTTTAACTTTTTTAATATATTGACAACACTTTCAGGACTATCTAATCCAAAAGCACTTGCTATTTTATCATTCCTTGGTGGATAGTTATGGAAAATTATTGCAATTCTTTTCTCTTTGTTTGGTTTTAACTTTAAATCTGCATATTTCAATGCTAAATTAACTATTTTCTCAGTTCTATCTTTTATTGCTTTATATTTTATAATTGGAACTCCAACATCTCCATCCTTAACCTTTTTCTTTCCACCTATTGGGAAATGTATTATTGCTCCATCAAATTCTGGCATTGCCATTCCTATAACTAAATCAATTGGATTTATTCCAGATATTGATTTTTCCCAATCTTCAATAAATCCAGTACTTATAATTCCCTGCAAGATTGGGACATTTAACTCTTTTAAAAATTCAGGTTCATCTTTTAGGATATCTGCCTTAACTCCCATAGATAAGGTAAACATAGTTGTGTTTATTAAAGTATGAATAAATGGTTTGCCATCTTTATAAAAAAATTTTTTAAACACTTCTAATGTCCCAATAGCCCCCAATTCATTTTTTAAATGTGATGTGAAGACAGCAACAGGTATTGCTCCTTTATTCTCAATAACATTAATTAAATCGTTAAGATAATCAATATTATTTGCAATAAACCAATTTCTGTAAAATAAAATTCCAATAATTGGTTTTCCATCTATTTTTTTATCAATTTTTTTTAAATAATTTAAATAGTTATTTAAGGTTTCAAAGTATTTTCCTTTATAATAAATTCCTTGCCATGGCATGGGCTTTGGTTCTTTATAAGGAATATTTTTATCTCCAAATTTATTTGCTAAATATAATAAGAGATTTTTATAATTTTCAATTCCTTCATATCCCAAATATTTGATAACCTTTAATTTAACTTCCTCACTTACAGTTGTAGCATCATCCAAATCTGGATGAACTTCATTTAATGTAGGGAGTGGAAGAAATGGAATATTACGTTTATCAACAAATGCTTTTAATTCATCAAAGTATTTAAAGGCTTTTTTTCCTACCATAAGTTTTGTAAATACAATGTTAGCATCTTTAATAAACTCTAAAAAATCTTTAAACTCTTTCTCGTTACATTTATAATCCAAAATTTTAAATTCAATTCCATACTTTTTTACTTCTTTATATGCCTCTTCAAAAACCAAATCATCACTATCTACTGTAGAAACAAACCCTATTTTTATCATTAATTTTCACCATTAAAATTAAATTAAAAAATTTTCAATTAATATTTATAAAGTTTCAACTAATATTAATATATCATCCATGGTACATAATTAAAATTTTTGTAGATTTTTTTATGACTTTTAAAACTTAAATAATGTGAAAAGATGGAAAAGAAAAAAGAACTACTAAAGAAAATTAGAAAATTTATGATTTTAAATTTGGAGATTAAAAAACTCTCAAAAGAATTGGGAATGGATGAAATATATAATACTTATGAAGAAGTCACAAAACTTGTTAGAGAACCAAATAAAAGATTATATAAAACGCTTTATGATGCAGTTATGGAAATAGAGTATGAGGAATTTAATGGGAAGAAGAGGAAAGAAATCCCATGGTTCCCAAAGATAAATTATGAAAAATGCAAAAATTGTAAGAAATGTGTTGAATTTTGCCCTAAAGGTGTTTATGATATAGAAAATGGTAGAGTTATTGTTAAATATCCATATAACTGTATAATTAACTGCAATGCCTGTTCCTATATGTGTTGTGAGAACAATGCTATAATTTTCCCAGAAAATAGAATAGAAAAAATAAAATAATAAAATTTATGATTTAAAAGCAAATAATATATTTTTATATTTTAAAGATTATTTTATTAATAATAAAGTTTACCATAAATTTTATATAGTTTTATTTTATATAGTTTTATTGTAATCCTTTAAAATATAATTTATGACATAATATCTTTACAGTATTAATTTTAAATATTTAAAATTCCAAATGGTGATATTAATGATAAAAAATATTTGGTATATAGCTATAGCTTTTTTAATATTTATACCTATATATTCAGATGTAAATGCATTAACATGGAAAGATATTACTCCAGGAGACTATAACCATAGGTTCGGAGATGTAAATGGAGATGGTTCAATTAATATTGCAGATGTAGTCTATCTTTTCAAACATAGAAACCTTAGTTTGGAAGATGGGGATATAAATGCAGATGGTTCAATTGATATTGCAGATGTGGTCTATCTCTTTGATAATTATCAAAAATTAAGAGAACCTATCGTCTACGCTAAAAATATAAAGATAACCTACTACGATAAAAATGGTATTGAAGTAAATCCCTATAATGGAGAACCATATGCATATAAAATAGTAGTAGATGCTACTGGACAAAGATTTTTATTAAAAAATGAAACTGAACCAATTCCTTCATGGGCTAAAGGAAAATATGATAAAGTAATTAATGTTCCTTTAAAAAGAGTTGTTGTAATGAGTTCTACAGAAATAGCTTTAATGGAAGCGATAAATAATGATGGTTCAGTAATTGCTTCAGTAAAAGGAATAATGTGGGGTAAACAATATAAGTGGTACTTTAAAAATATTGAGGAAGGTCTAGAAAATGGTTCAATAATTGATGTTGGTTCAACATACAATCCAAACTATGATTTAATCCTTAATATCTCACCACAAGTTATATTTGTCTATCCAGGATATAGTGGAGACGCAGTAATTGAAAAATGTAAAGAGTTGAACTTAACTTATGTCGCTGATGCAGAATACTTAGAAGATTCCTATCTTGCTAGATGTGAATGGGTAAAGTTGTTTGCAGCATTTTACAACAAGGAAGATGTTGCAAAAAAATACTTTACAAGAATAGTAAAGAGATCATTAGATGTTAGAAGATTAACAAGAAATACAGACAGACCATTAGTAGCATGGGGTAAAAATTATCCAAGTTTTGGAGGAACTTATGTTCCAAAAGCACAGTCATACGTTGCTAAGGCGATAATGGAAGATTGTCATGGAGATTACATATTTAAAGATATTCCAGGAACTGGAAGTGCATGTATAAGTTATGAAACCTTTGCAGAAAGAGCTAAGAATGCAGATATATGGGTAGTACCATCAAGTACAGAGTGGTTATCAACATTCAAAGAAGACCACCCAGGATATGAGTACTTCAAAGCAGTACAAAACGGTAGGTTATTCTGTATAAGTGATGACTACTGGCAACTGGGATTGTTGAACACTGATGATGTTTTATGGGATTTAGGAACAATAATTCATCCAGAAGTATTTAAAGGTAGAACTACACACTATTTCTTAAGATATTATCCTGATAATAATACAGCAGTACCATATACTGCAGGATAACTATCCTTACTTTAATTTTTAATTACTATTTTAATAACAAAAAAATAAAAAGTAATATTTTTATATTATTCTACTTAATTAAAATCAAAATCTTTAAAATGGTGAATAGTAATGAAGTGGAAGTTGATATTATTATCAATTTTAATGATATCCTTTATTGGAGTTTATGGAGAAAATGTAACAGTAGAATTAGTTCCATCAAATGTTGTAGTAAAGATGGGACAAAGTTTTAACTTAACTTTAGAAGTAAAAAATGTCCCAAATGGAACAATATCAGATGGTTATAATAACTATTCTGGATATTGTGGTGGATTTGAAACATATATATACTTTAATTCAAGTTTATTAAACATAACTGAAAATGATATTGTTTTAAGTGATATTGCTAATAGTGCAAATCTTAAGAATATTTCTGTTGAAAATGGAAGAGTATATATTAGCTTGTCATGGTTTAATAACTATCCTTATGGAAACTTTACAATAGCAACTTTAAAGTTTAAAGCATTAAAACCTTCAGATAATACATCAATATCCTTAAGTGGAACTGTAATATCTAACTCTGGTGGAGACTACACATGGAAAGTAGATAAGAATAACTTAGTTGTGAGAAATTCAAATGTAAAAATACTTTCCCCCTATGATTTAACTGTAAATGTCGTTCAAACTACTCTAAAAGCGTATGAAGATAACATAATTCCAGTATTAGTAAAAAATGTTGGAGAAAGTGATATAACAAATAATATTACTGTTAGTGTATTTGTAGATACTGAAAAACTTGGAACAAAAGTAATTAATGGTCTTAAAGTTAATGAATCTAAAGAAATAAACTTTACATTTATACCTACTGAAGAAAGAAATTATACAGTAGTTGCAGTAGTGGATCCAGATAATCTTATAATAGAATATAATGAAAGTAATAATAAGGATGTTAAAACCTTATGTGCAATTGAAGAACCAATACAAATAAAATTAATTCCATCATCAACATTAGTAAAAATAAATGATACATTTACAGTGGATATTAAATTAGATAATATTACTGATAAAAGACCTGCTAAAGGGATTGATGGAATCTTAACATATAATCCTGAGATATTAAATTGTACAAAATTTGAGTTTTTAATAAATGCATCTGAAGGTTTAGAAAATATAACCTTTGAAAATGGAAAAGTAATCTTTAGTATATTAGATGGAAATATAACTACTCCAACAATAATTGCAAGAGCTACATTTAAGGCAGTAAATATAGGTAGTTCCGAGATTAACTTAGCAGATATTAAAGTATCTGATGCTAATGGTTACAAATTTAATAAAATTTATATAAATCCAGCAATTGTTACAGTTGAAGGACCAAATATTAAAATTTTAAAAGTAGATGTTAATAATCCTGCAATATATAGAGTAAATAATCCTATAAATGTAACTATAATAAATAATGGACATCAAGATATAAAAGAACCTTTTGATGTCAGTGTTTATGTAAATACTGAAAAACTTGGAAGTGTTATAATAAATTCATTAAATGTTGGTGAGTCAAAAACTATAAGTTTTAATTGGACACCAAATGAGTTAAATACATATACTATTGTTGTAGTTGCAGATACTCTAAATAATATTAAAGAAGAAAATGAATCTGATAACAAAGTTGTTAAAACTGTTAAAGTCGTTGAAACTCCAGTATTATTAAAAATGTATAAAGTTTCAGATAATAATGGAATTATAAAAGCAAAAATAGAAGTTTGTGGAATTAATAGAGAAAGAGCATTAGGTGGGTATGATATATACATTTCATTAAAAAATTTATCAGTCTTAAATGTTACAGCAATAGGTACTTATTATTGGAATGTATCTAACAATACATTATTTATAAGTGGATATAATCTTTCAAAAACTGGAGATTTTGAATTAGCAGAGATTACCTTTAATACAACTAACAATACTTACTCTGCAATAATAAAAAATGTTGTATTATCAGATATATATGGATACAAATTTTTAAAGGTTTATATAGATAATAAAATGGTTAATTTAGAGTTTATTAAAAACTATGTAAATATTAACAATGATATAGAAAATAATATTAACAATATAGATTTTATTATTGGTGATGAGTATAATATTACTATATTAACCCTTAATACTGGAGATAAAATAAGTATTCCAATTATTGGAAATAATATATCTATTAATAAAACAGTTATTGAAATATTAAATGAAACAAAACAAAAAGCAAAATATATAACTATAAAAAATAAAGATGACATCAACAATGTAATTAAAGAAATTAATGAGAGTATTAAACCACTTATATCAGTTGGATTTAATATTACAAAAAAAGAAGTAAAAACAGAAATAAATAATAATGAAGTTATTTCAGAAATAAGGTTAAATGTTACAAATACTACAGATAAAGGATTTGCTATAATAGTTATTCCTATAGGTGACTTTAATATTAAAAATATAACAATAAATAATGGTACAGATAATATAACACTAAAAGAAAATGACATAACTAGTAAAGTAGGATGGTATATCTATGAAAATGGTATTTTGGAAATAACATTAGTTAAAGATCCTATCGTAACAATAACATTAGCAACAGAATTACCAGAAGAAACAACTACATACTACTATACTACAGGAACACCACTAGCTTTAAGAA
>JAJRSC010000015.1 GCA_024278985.1 archaeon | reverse complement strand
TTCTTAAAGCTAGTGGTGTTCCTGTAGTATAGTAGTATGTAGTTGTTTCTTCTGGTAATTCTGTTGCTAATGTTATTGTTACGATAGGATCTTTAACTAATGTTATTTCCAAAATACCATTTTCATAGATATACCATCCTAAGGAAGTATTTACTTCTTCACTTCCAAATTCTTTTAACTCTTGACCATCTACTTTTATTGTTAGGTTGTCAATGTTTCCTATTGGCATTGCTAGGGTTATAAACCCTTTACTTGATGTGTTTGTAATATTTAATGTTATGTTTGTTGTGATTATCTTTTTATTGTTTATTATACTCTCCTTTAGTGTCTGATTTTTTTCTATCACTTTAAAACCATAATAAGCTATGGGAACAATATAATCCATTATTTTACTTATAGGTATCTTATTCTCTTTAGTGGCTTTTATAATTTCAGATAATTTATTTATATTATAGTGTATATTTTCTGAATAGTTTGAAACAACTGGTATAATAATTTTAATGTTATAATTTTTGGGTTTAAGTATTGTTATATATATATTGTTTTTCTTATATTTTTGGCAATTTATATTATAAAACAAGATTAATTTTTTTACAACTCCAGGTTCATATTTTTCAGTATGGTTTAAAGGTATAGTTCCGTTTATATAGAAATATATTGTTTTACCAATTAAATTTTCATCATATATTATTAACTTTTTATCTTTATAGGATGGCCCTCCAAATGTATTATTAATTATTTTTATCTTTTCAACAGTCTTATTATCTATTTTTGCTATTAAATATCCATTAACATTCTCTGGGGAAATTATATATCCATAATATACTGCCGGTAAGGAAGGTGGCGATATAGCTAAACTTAAACTAAGTGTCATCATTAAAAATAATAATATCCATTTTTTCATTTTTTCACTCCTCCAAAATTTTAAAGACTATAATATTAAAAAACAAAAATATATGACTAATATAAATTTCTTCCTGCTAATTCTCCAAATCCACTAGCATATAACCAATAAGCTTTATATGGTTTTAACGTAACGTTTTTTCCATTATATATGTCATAACAATTTCCATTCATATTTATTAAATAAATAAATATATTCTTAATTGGCAATATAAACTGGAATAAACTAACACCATGTATATCATTTTCAGCAGGATTAACTCCTACAAGATTCCAACCTTTTGTTATAGGTCTTTTTGGAGGAGTTGATAATTCTGGCTTAGTAAATACAACTTTCATTATAGTTTCTTTTTCACAATAAATATAGTATCCATACAATGGGGTTAAGTTCTTTGTATTAATCCAACTGTTATTGTAATATGTCAATATTATTTTTGGCTGTTCTGAGAAGGATATATTTGCATAATGTGGAATAGACAAACAGTTCCATCCAGGTTTTAACATTATTTCAATTGTGTGTTTGATGGATGTTTTACTATATCCGAAACATTTCTTGGAACAATTTCATATATTGTATTGTATTTTTTAGCTATTCCAACTATATCCAATACATCTCCAACTTTAACTTCTTCCAAGGGATTAAATCCTGAATATTTACACCAGATAGTTCCATTAATTTTTCCATCAGTGACTATAATTTTTGAATTATCGATCTCTATAACTTTCACATTTTTTACTTTTACTAAACTACCTAAATACTTTGGGATATCTTCTAAGTTTATTACTATTGGTTTCGGAACCGGAGCTGTTCCATTTATGATAAAATCATTTTTTGAACTAACCTCTATTTCAGGCATATTGTGGTATTTTGATAAAATACCTCTTACAATTAAGTAATCCCCTACTTTAACTTTAGGGTGCTTTATCTCTCCAGCCCAGATTTGTAAGCCTGCTGTAGAATCTTGAATATATATCTCATTACCATTATCAAAGAGAGCTGTTACTACTCCATGAACTTCAATATACTTTCCTTCAAGTTTTGAATAGTTTGAGTAAATCTCCTTAATTTTATCAATTTTGATTAACTCTTTTGTTATATTTTCATGACCATATATTATTGCATCATTGTCACTTATGAGTTTCAACTCTTTAGTACCTTTAAATTGGGAAACTTCCCCTCTTAGAATTATTTTATCTCCGATCTTAAATTCTTTATGATGACAATCTCCAGCCCATACCTTAATTTCTCCACTATTATCTTTAATAGTTAATAAGTTTCCGTAATATGCTACGTTAGTTACTGTTCCATTTATAGTTACGAATCTACCATAATATTTTTTAAAGTTAGTATCATTAATTATTTCACTAATTGGAAATATTTTATTATTTGAAAATATATATACTGTTGATATATTAAATGTGTCTCCATCTTTTGACTTAACGATTATTGTAATATTATGTGTTTTGTTATCTAATATTGGATGAATATACCCTACAGCATGATACCACCAAATATTATGTGAAGTATTTATTAATGTAAAGTTTAATGGGAATGATTTATTATTATCGATTAAATATGTAATATTTATTATTGTTTTATTTTGCCAATATACATTTAATTCTATTGGTGTAGTTTCGTTTAATACTACCTCCCTTGGCTTTAATATATTTATTTGTTTAGTTAAACCAATTCCTTTATAGAATCTATGTACTGTTCCATTGGTTATATAATATATCACATAACCCATTGGATATCCATCAGGTGTCTTTCCAGTCTGCCACCAATCACCACATACTGCCCCTCCTTGATATTCAGGAATTCCATCTCTGTATATAAGTCTATTGTCGTGAGTGTGTCCAGCTATTAATAGTATATGTCCTTTGTATGGAGAAATTAATTTAATAAATTCATCAGAATCATTAATATACCATGAACCTAATGGTTGGTGATATGCAATTATTATAAATTTATCTTTATTTTTTTGTAAATCGTTTATTAACCATTCTTTTTGTTCTTCAGGTAGAATTACTGATCTATAACCACTCTCTTTAGTTTCTTTAGGATCAAGCATTATAAAGTGATAATTTCCTACATCATATGAATAATACGTTTTATTTTTTCCTTTATCTATATATTTAAATATTAATCCATTATAATATCTTGGATCTGAGGTATTTATATCACTTAGTCTATATCCTGCTGGATCATGATTTCCAGGAGCATATAGGAATGGTATTCCATGTGATGTAATTGGAGTATATATTGTACTATTTACTAATTTATACCATCTTTCATCTGTATCAAGGTCATAACGATCTGCCAATGCTACAATATCTCCTGTTTGCACAACAACATCTGGATGGTATGCTAAAACTTCATTTATTACTTTTTTCACAGTACTTACAGGAGGTATTTTTCCTCCAAATACTTTCTCTACTTCACTATCATTACATAAATGAATATCTGCTAATTGTATAAAAAATATATTTCCATAGTCATTAGCATAAATAGATGTAAAAGATACCATTAAAAAACAGAATAAAAATAATATAGATTTCTTATTCATTTTTTATCACCTTTATTTCTATTATTTAGTATTGTACATTGGAATATTATATACATAAATATTATAAATAATTTTCTATTATGTACAAAAAAGTTCATAAATTATGAACAGAAAAAATAATTTAAAAGATATTAATTTTTATGTCTCTTATATTATTAAGATTAATAATTATTATCTTTTTATAATCCCCAAAAATCTCAACAATCTATAAATATTAAAATAAAAGATAAAATATATTAGAAATTACTTGGTGAAAAAATGAAGATGTTTTGTTTTCAATGTCAAGAAGCTGCTAAAAATGTTGGTTGTACTGAAATAGGTGTTTGTGGAAAAGAGCCAGAGGTAGCAAACTTACAGGACTTATTAATTTATACTATAAAAGGTTTATCCTATGTTTGTAGTAAAGGAAACTACTTAGATGATGAAGTTATGGACTACATTCCTAAGGCCTTATTTGTTACAATAACAAATGTTAATTTTGATAAAAATGATGTTTTAAACTATATTAAAAAAGGTATTGAGTTGAGAGAGAGAATAATAGAAAAAACTAAACTAAATAGAGATGAACTCCCAGATTGTGCTACATTTAAAGAAGAGGAAATATCTGAAAAAGCTAATCCTGAAGTTGTAGGTGTTTTATCTGAAAAAAATGAAGATATTAGAGCATTAAAAGAATTATCTACATATGGTTTAAAAGGAATTGGTGCATATTTAAGTCATGCTATGAGATTAGGATATAATAATGAAGAAATTCATAAGTTTATAGTAGATGCTTTTACAAAAATAGTGGAATCAGAAGATGCAGATGAATTATTTAATTTGGCATTAGAAGTTGGAAAATATGCAGTTGAAACTTTGGCTTTATTAGATAAAGCAAATACTGAAACTTATGGTCATCCTGAAATTACTGAGGTAAATATAGGGGTTAGAGATAGGCCTGGAATATTAATAACAGGACATGACTTAAAAGATTTAGAGCAGTTATTAGAGCAAAGTAAAGACAGTGGAGTAGATATATATACCCACTGTGAGATGTTACCAGCCCATTATTATCCATTCTTTAAAAAGTATGAGCATTTTGTAGGAAATTATGGAAATGCCTGGTGGAAACAAAGAGAAGAATTTGAAAAATTCAATGGACCTATTATATTTACAACTAACTGTTTAGTACCTCCAAAAGATAGTTATAAAGATAGAGTTTATGTAACAAATGAAGTAGGTTATCCAGGAGTTAAAAGAATCCCTGAAAAGAATGGGGTTAAAGATTTCTCTGAGGTTATTGAGCATGCTAAAAAATGTCCTCCACCAACACCATTAGAAAATGGTAAAATTGTTGGAGGATTTGCTCATAATCAAGTTTTAGCATTGGCTGATAAAATAGTTGAAGCTGTTAAATCAGGAAAAATTAAAAAATTTGTTGTATTAGCTGGATGTGATGGAAGACATAAAACAAGAGAATACTATACTGAATTTGCCAAAGCTCTACCAAAAGATACAGTTATATTAACTTGTGGATGTGCTAAATATAGATTTATAAAATTAGATTTAGGAGACATTGATGGAATTCCAAGAGTTTTAGATGCTGGACAGTGTAATGACAGTTATTCATTGGCAGTTATTGCTCTAAAATTAAAAGAGGTCTTTAATTTGGAAGATATAAATGAGCTTCCAATAGCTTATAATATATCATGGTATGAGCAAAAGGCAGTTGCTGTTTTATTAGCATTGTTATATTTAGGAGTTAAAAACATTGTCTTAGGTCCAACATTACCTGCATTCTTATCTGAAAATGTTAAGAAAATACTTGTTGAAAAGTTTGGAATCTCAACAATCTCAACAGTTGAAGAAGATATAAAAAGATTAGTAGGTTAAGATTATGATAGCAAAAACCTATAATTTTTCTTTAAATACTGATAAAAAAGTTGTTGAGAAGTTAGTAAATACTGATGATGTTATTATAAATCATATAGTTCTACCAAAAGGTGAGAAAGTTCCATGTCATTATTCAAATAGTAATGTTCATTTAATAATAATTAAAGGAACCATGACCCTTACTTTAGAAGATGAGAAAGAAAAATATAAAAAGGGAACAATTGTATATGTTCCATTCAATACAAAAATGATAATTGAAAATAATGATGATGAAATTTTAGAGTTCTTTGTTATTAAAGCTCCACATCCTAAAAAACTTGGAGCTCCAGAAGTTGCTATAAAATGCTAAAAAATACAAAAACTATTTTTAACATTAAATTCTCTTTTATATATTTGTTCTAATATTTTTATTATAATATTATTAACTATTTTTGAGGTGGATTAATGTACTGTAGAAATTTAAGAGAAATGATAAATCTTAATCCCATACAAAGAGGAGGTATTATTCCAAAAGAAACAAAAAAAGTAATTTATGAATTTTGGGATGGTTATAGTATATGTGATTTCTGTCAGGGAAAATTGGATGAGATAGAACATCCAAATATTAAACATTTTTTAGAAGAAGTTGCTGAGTGGTTAAATATAGACTTTGTAAGAGTAACTCATGGAGCAAGAGAGGGTAAATTTGCAGTTATGCATGCTATTTGTAAAGAAGGGGATTATGTTATTTTGGATAGTAATGCCCACTATACAAGTTATGTCTCAGCAGAAAGAGCAAAATTAAATATTGCTAAGGTAGGATATGAAGAAAAATATCCCACATATAAGATAAATTTAGATGATTATAAAAAAGTTATTGATGAATTGGAAGATAAGAATAAAAATATTGGTTTAATATTATTGACCCATGTGGATGGAAATTATGGAAACTTAAATGATGCTAAAAAAGTTGGAAAAATAGCAAGAGAAAAAGGTATTCCATTTTTATTAAACTGTGCTTATAGTGTTGGAAGAATGCCAGTAGATGCAAAAAAGTTAAAGGCTGATTTTATAGTTGCTTCAGGACATAAGAGTATGGCAGCATCTGGACCAATTGGAATCTTAGGATTTAGAGAGGAATTTTATGATAAAATAGCAAAACCTTCCCAAAATTTCCCTAAAAAAGAAATTGAATTTTTAGGATGTACAAGTAGGGGCTTACCAATAATTACACTTATGTCAAGTTTTCCATATGTAAAAGAAAGAGTAAAAAAGTGGAATGAAGAAATTAAAAAAACAAGGTATGTCGTTGAAGAACTTGAAAAAGTTGGATTTAAACAACTTGGCATTAAGCCAAAAGAACATGATTTAATTTTATTTGAGACTCCTGTGCTAGATGATATTGCTAAGAAAGATAAAAGAAGAGGATATTTCTTTTATGATGAATTGAAAAAAAGAGGAATAGGTGGAATAAAACCAGGGGTTACTAAAGAAATAAAAATGAGTGTATATGGATTAGAATGGGAACAAGTTAAATATGTTATAAACAGTATCAAAGAGATATTACTCCAATTTTAAAACATACTTTTTAGTTCCTTGTATTCCTAATTGGAGTTTTATAGCCTTTAATAATTCATAAACATCTTCAATACTTTCAGCATCTTCTAATGCTTCTCTAAACTTTTCTCTTTTACTTGGTTCTACTAAATTTAAAAGGTACTCAATTGTAGCAACTAATTCAATATATTTTTTTTCCTTGTTCATAATACTTTCTAACTCAGAAAGTATTTCTTTTAATTTTTCAGATGTCATAATAATTTCACCTGCAAAATAATTTTTTTATTTTAAATAACTTAATATTATTTGTTTTATATAATTTTTTATAAGATGATAAAATGGAAGAATTTTTAAAAATCTGTAGGTTACTATATGATAGAAAATATGTTGTTGGAAGTGGAGGAAATGTTTCAATAAAAAAAGGAGATAAAATATATATTACCCCAACAGGTTCAATATTGGGATTGTTAGAGAAGGAAGATATAGCAATTATTAATTTAAATGGAGAAGTAATAAAAGGAAATCCTTCATCAGAGAGGTATTTACATTTAGAAATATATAAAAAAAGGGAAGATGTTAATGCAATAATTCATACTCATTCTTTAATCTCCACATATTTATCATTAATTGATAAAAAAATAGAACTACTAACTCCTGAAGGAGAAATTTTTTTAAAAAATGTTGGATATGTAGATTATTATCCTCCTGGAAGTTATGAATTAGCCAAAAAAGTTGCTGAAAAAACTGAGGACTGTATTATTCTAAAAAAGCATGGTGTTGTATGCTTAGGAAAAACCTTAAAGGAGGCATATATAAAAGTGGAAGTTTTAGAAGAACAGGCAAAATTAACTCTTTTAAAATTACTTAACTCTTTCTAATTCACTTACAATACTCCATATTTGTGTTCTTGTGTGTAATGGCATGTTTGGGTCATTGCTAATTTCATCTAAAATATGTATTGCTGTTGCACTTCTAACTATTGGTTCCTCTTTTTCATTTAAAACTACTTCTTTTGCCTTTTCAGCTGCAGCTCTTATGTTTCTTGGAACTGCAGTATCATTAATAATCTCATCCAACATCATAGCCACTCCTTTTAAAATCTCCTCTGGAGATTTTTCACTTGCTGCAGCACCAAACACCATATATATCTCACCTCACAAAATATTAATTAAATTATTTATAAATAGTAGGTAGTATTTTAAGTTTTATGATTAATAGGAATAATTAGGGATTAATATGGTTAAATTATTTGAATAACTTGGATTTAAAAAACAAAAATGTAAAAAGTGTGGTAAAGTTTTTTGGAGTTTGGAAGAAAGAGATACATGTGGAGATGTGCCCTGTGATAAGTATTCTTTTATTGGTAGGCCAATAACTAATAAGCCATATACTTATGAGGAGATGGTTAAGGAGTTTATAAAATTTTTTGAAGAGCATAATCACACTCCAATAAAAAGAGCTCCAGTAACTGCCAAGAGATGGAGAGATGATATATTATTAACAATTGCCTCAATTGCAGTTTTTCAACCATGGGTTACTAAGGGTTTGGTTAAACCAAAAGCTAATCCTTTAGTTATTGCTCAACCATGTATAAGATTAAATGATGTTGATAATGTTGGAAGAACTGGAAGGCATTTAACATGCTTTACTATGGGAGGACATCATGCATTTAATACTGAAGACAATAAAGTTTATTGGAAAGATGAAACTGTGGAATTATGTTTTAATTTCTTTAAAAGATTGGGTATAGATGAAAGAAGTATAACATTTATAGAAAGCTGGTGGGAAGGAGGAGGAAATGCTGGGCCATGTTTTGAAGTTTTAACTCATGGGGTAGAATTGGCAACACTTGTTTTTATGCAATATGAAAAAGTTGGAGATACATATAAAGAGATACCTTTAAAAATAGTGGATACTGGTTATGGAATTGAAAGATTTGTATGGGCATCAACAGGAAAACCAACTATTTATGATGCAATATTTGGAGATATTGTAGAAAAATTAAAAAAAGATGCTGGAGTTGAAAAGATAGATGATAAGATTTTAGGAAAAATAACAGAATTAGCTGGATTAATGGATGTTAAAGATGTGGGAGATTTAAAAAAATTAAGATATGAGTTATCAAAACATGTTGGGATAGATGTTAATGAACTCAATAAAATACTTGAGCCATATGAACATATATATTCCATCTCTGACCATACAAGGGCAATAACATTTATGCTTGGGGATGGTATTGTTCCATCAAATGTTAAAGATGGTTATTTAGTAAGAATGCTTATAAGAAAGACATTAAGACATATGGATAAACTTAATTTGAGTTTAGATATAGAAGATATTATAAGACTACATTTAAAAAATTTAAAATCCTTGTATCCTGAACTTTTAGAGATGGAAGATTATATTTATGATGTTTTAAAAGTAGAAAAAGAAAGATATAGGGAAACATTAAAAAAAGGAGAGAGTTTAGTTAAAAGATTACTAAAAAATAAAGATATTGATTTAGATAAATTAATAGAACTTTATGATAGCCATGGAATACCTCCAGAGGTAGTTAAAGAAATAGCTGAAAAATATAATAAAAAAATAGAAATTCCAGATAATTTCTATACAATTGTAGCAGAGAGACATGAACAAAAAGAGGAGATAAAGGACAAAAAAGAGAAAGAATTTCCAACATTAAATATAAAAACAGAACCATTATACTATAAATATCCAAAAGAAAGAAAATTTAAAGCTAAAATTTTAGAAATTGTTGATAACTATATTATATTAGATAAAACACTCTTCTATCCTGAAGGTGGAGGACAGAAGTCAGATACAGGATATATTATAAAAAATAATAAAAAATACAGAGTTTTAGATGTACAAAAATCTGGAGAGACTATATTCCATAAAGTTGAAAATATTGAAGGTTTAAATAAAGGAGACGAAATTGAGGGAGTTATTGATTGGGAAAGAAGAGAGAGTTTAATGAGACACCACACAGCAACACATATTATTTTAGCAGCTGCAAGAGAAGTTTTAGGAAAGCATATATGGCAAACAGGTTCTGATGTAGATGTTGATAAAGCAAGGTTAGATATTACCCATTATAAAAAAATTAGTAAAGAAGAGCTTAAAAAGATTGAAGAGCTTGCAAATAAAATAGTTCTAAATAACTATAATATAGAAAGTTGTTTTATGGATAGAAATGAAGCAGAAGAAAAATATGGTTTTAGAATTTATCAGGGAGGAGTAGTTCCTGGAGATACTTTAAGAATAATAAAAATTATTGATAAAAATAAAAATATTATTGATGTTCAAGCATGTGGTGGGACACATTGCCAAAATACTGGAGAAGTTGGTTTTATAAAAATTGTTAAAACTGAAAAAATTCAGGATGGTGTTGAGAGATTAATATATACTGCAGGTTTAAAATCTCTTGAGTATGTTCAAGATTTAGAAGAGAAATTAACAAAAGTAGGAGAAATTTTAAGAACAAATCCAGAGGATATAGTTAAGTCTGTTGAAAAGTTATTCAATGAATATAAAGAACTTAAAAAGAAAGTTGAACAATTAGAAAAGAAAGTTGGAGAACTTAAAAGATATGAATTAATGGATAAATTTGAAAGAGTAGAAAGATATGAGTTATTAGTTGAAAAACTTACATTAACACCTAAAGAAATGTTAAGTTTAGCAGACAATTTAGCAAAAGACAATAAGATAGTAATCCTACTAAATAACTCTGGATTTATTTTATGTAAAAGAGGTGAAAATGTTGATATTAATATGAATGAATTAATAAAATATATTGCAAAAGGTGGAGGAAAAGAACATTTATCTCAAGGAAAATATACTGAAAGTTTAGAAAATATTAAAGTAAAAGCTAAAGAATTTATTTTAAACCAATTAAAAAAACAGGGATAGTTGAAAGGAGCATAAATACTGCTATAAGTATAGCAATAATTTGCCTTTTAGAAAGTTTCAATTTATTATTTTTTTTCTTCATATTCAGCCACCATTTCTAAGTAAGATTTAGTTATTAATTGTTTAACTCCTAAATCTTTTAATAAATCTAAAAGTTGTTTAACTTCTTTTTCATCATATTTATTAGTTTCTTTTTCAACTTCAATAAAATAACCTAAATTTTCAATATAATCAATACATACTGTTATGTTATCTTTTTTGTATATTTCTCTAATTTTTTTAATAGTTAATGATTCTTTAAAACCTAATTTTTTTAAAATTTTTCTTAACTTTTCTTTATCTTCTACTTTAACCTCAATCTCTTCTCTACTTTTTGATATTTTATCAATTTTAGGCCCTTTATATGTTAAGAAATATATTCCATTATCATCTCTAATCCTTAGAGCTTCATCAGTTTTTTTAAAATCTCTATCAATACCATTAAAATAAATATCTTCTTGTATCTTTTTCTCTATAAAAGAAAAATTTAAAGATTTAAGTTTTTTTATTATTTCTTCTTTATTATCAATCTTTCCCTTAACTTCAATCTCAAACATTATCTCACAAATAAATAAAAAATTATGCTCTTGCTTTTCTTCTTTCTCTTTTCAATCTTCTTAATCTTTTCTTATACCATTTCCATCTCATTCTACCCTTTTTTTTCCATCTTCTTGAACTTCTTTTTATGCTCTCACCCTTTTTAAAGTTTTGAAGATTGAAAATATAAAAATTGTTGAAGTTATATAAAGTTTTTTATAACCAGTGAGCTCTTTCAACTTTAACATATCCATTTTCATTTTTAGTTAATTTTAAAAAATTTTCTCTGTAATTATTATCTCTCTCTGGAATATCCTCCCTAAGGACATTCTTTTTTTCAATTATGTAATAACTTTCTTCTTCCTCTAAATTGTATTTTTCAAGAACTTCACTAAATTTTTTTATTATCTCTTCAACCTCTTTCATCATAAACTATCCCAATAACCCAAGATTTTTTAACACATCTATTAAGAGTTTCTTATGTTCTTCAGACATATCTGTTAATGGAGGTCTTAATTCTCCTGCAGGTCTTCCTAAAAGATTTAAAGCTGTTTTAACTGGAATAGGGTTAGTTTCTATAAAGAGAGCTTTCATAAGTGGGTACAGTTTATAATGAATATCTCTTGCTTTTTCAAAATTACCATTTAAAGCAGAATTAACCATCTCAACTATATCCTTTGGTACTATGTTAGCAACAACACTTATAACTCCTTTCCCACCTAAGGCCATAATAGGGAGTGTTAGCTCATCATTCCCAGATAAAACTGTTAAATTTGTTTCTAATATAATTTCTGAAACCTGAGAAAGGTTAGGATTTGCTTCTTTTATAGCCACAATATTACTATATTCTTCATCCAAAATTTTTGCTGTTTTAGGTTCTAAATTTACTCCTGTTCTTGATGGAACATTATAGAGAATTATAGGGAGATTAACAGATTCAGCAATCATACCAAAGTGTTTTAATAAACCTTTTTGGGTAGGTTTATTATAGTATGGAGTAATTGATAAAATTGCATCAGCTCCAACATCTTCGGCAAATGTACTTAATTCAATTGCTTCAGCTGTGTTATTAGAACCTGCTCCAGCAATAACTTTAACCCTGCCATCAACAAATTCTACAGCTTTCTCAATAACCTTTTTATGTTCTTCATGGGAGAGAGTAGGACTTTCTCCAGTAGTACCAACAACTACTAAACCATCAACACCATTATCAATTAAAAAATCAATATTTTCTTTTAAACCATCAAAATCAATTTCATAGTTTTTAAAGGGGGTTATGATGGCAGGATAGGTTCCAGAAAACATAAATAAATTCACCTTTGTAACTGTCTCATTTTATGAGTTATATATCCAGCAATTCTATTTCTTAATCTTTTTGTTGATATTTGGGCTACTTCTTCAACTTTTCTTTTATTTTCTTCGAAATCTGTTGTGAATAAATCTCTATATTTTTTTATTAACTCTAAAGCAGTTCTTTTTATAAAGAGCTGCCTTACTCTTCCCATCTTTTCACCTTATTTTTATTCTGAATATGTTTCAAAAGAAATTATACCTAAAAATATTTATAATATTCTTCATACAATTATAGAGGTTAAGAATATTTAAGCTTTTTCTAAACTTATATTTATACTTTAGGTAATTTTGTTATGATTATTATGATAAGTATATTATATTTACTTTTGGGAATTATAACAGGAATATTTACTGGTCTATTTCCAGGGATACATCCCAATAATATAGCAGTTCTCTCTATTTTTCTTATTAACTATATTGGAACTGAAAATTATTTTCCTTTCTTAATAGGTTTAGTAGTTTCTCACTATTTTATTAGTTTTATTCCATCAGCATTTTTAGGAGTTCCTGATGACAATACAGCAGTATCTATATTACCAATGCATAGACTAACATTATTAGGAAAAGGTTATGAAGGAGTTATTTTAGCAGGGTTTGGTAGTTATTTAGGGGTTGTATTTTCTTTATTGATTTCATTGATTATTTTATGTTTAGGAGTAAATATTGATGAAATTTATAAATTTATTAAGCCAGAAATGTCTATTATTTTAATTTTATTTGTTATTTACCAAATATTTACATCTAAACATATTTGGGAAATATTTGTTATCTTTTTATCAGGAATATTTGGAATTGTTGTTTTATATTTAAATTATTCTACCAACTCAATTTTAACAGCTATATTTACAGGAATGTTTGGGATTCCTATATTAATAAACAATCTAAGGACAAATAAATTAGTAAAACAGGAAATTAGTTATCCTAAATTAGAATATTCTTTTTTTAAAGTTTCATTTTTAGCAACTATAACAGGATTTTTTAGAATATTTTTACCAGCAGTTAGTGGAGCACAGTTAAATTTTATTTTGAGTAAGATAATTAAGGAGAGTAATTTAAAGATTTTTTTAGTTTCTCAGGGAGCAATGATATTATCTAATGAAGTTTTTTCTTTATTATCTCTAATATTTATAGGAAAAGGTAGAAGTGGAGTAGCAGAGACCATTAGGAATTTAAATTTAAAATATTCTTTTGGAGATATGTTTATTCTTGTTTTAATCTCCTCTACAATCTCCTTTATTATATTATCTTATTTGTCTAAATATATTTTAAAAATCTTAGAGGAAGTAAATTTTAGGTATCTATCATTATTTTTAATAATTTTATGTTCTTTGATTGTTATAATTGTATGTAAAGAATATTTATTATACTCTTTGGTTGTTTATATTGTATCTATATCTATTGGATTGTTGGCAAATCTTTCAGAATCTAATCTTTCAAATATGATGAATGTTTTAGTATTTCCTACAATATTATTTTTTATATCTTAATGATACCCTTATGTATAGCTGTCCCTACTAATACTCCAGTAACTCCTAAATCTTCTAAAGTTTTTATATCCTCTTCTCCTTTAACTCCACCTCCAACATATACAGGATTATTAACAATATTTATTATTTTATTTACTAAATCAATATTAACCCCTCTTTGAGACCCTACTGAAGAGATATCCAAAACAATTAAAGGGACATTTTTATTAATTATGTTTATTATATCTTCTAAGTTATAATTTAACAACTTCCCATTTTTAAAATCTAAACTTATAAAAATATCCTTTTCTTTAAAAAGAGAGATATCTTTAACTGTTTCTGTTGCTATGATAGGGGTAAAAAATTCTCTAACTTTTTCATAATCTTTTCTATCTCTAATCCCAAAATCAACAATTTTATATAAAAAATCTATCTTTTTAATAATATCTAAATTATTACCATTTCCTAAAATAGCATTTAAATCAGCAATATACACTTTTTTAGCCCCAAGATTTTTGTATGCTTTAGCTACATCTATAGGATTACAACTATTACATATAACTGATTTTAGTGGTTTATACTTATCTCTTTCTCCACCTTTACCACTAACAACTATACCATCCATTATATCCATAACTGGAATAATCTCCATAATTATCCCAATGTGAAAATATGGTTAAATGTAAATGTGGTAATAAGGGAATTTATTATCAAAAGTATTCTAATAAATATTTATGTAGAGAATGTTTTATAAATGATGTTGAAAGAAGAGTAAAAAAAACATTAGGAAGAAATATTTTAAAAAGAAATACAAAAATTATAATTGGACTTAGTGGTGGTAAGGATAGTATTGTTATGACATATATTTTAAAAAAGTTATTTAAGGACATTCCTGATACAAAAATAGATGCCATATTTATAGATGAAGGGATTAAGGGGTTTAGAGATAAAGCAAGAAAAATTATAACTGAATTTTGTAAAAATGAAGAGATTAATTTAAAAATTATTTCCTTTGATAAAGAACTTGGAATAAAATTGGATGATATTGTTCCAAACTTGGATAAGTTAAATATTGGAAAACCTTGCTCATTTTGTGGGGTTGTTAGGAGATATTTACTAAATAAATATTCTCAAGGTTATGATTATCTTGCTATTGGGCATAATTTGGATGATTTTGCTCAGACAATATTAATGAACTATATTGAGGGGAATATTAAAAATTTAATTCAATTTGGAAAAACTACTGAGGGATTTGTTAAAAGGATAAAACCATTAAAATTAATTCCTGAGGAAGAAGTTAAACTTTATGCTGATTTGTTAAATCTACCATATCAAAAAGAACCATGCCCTTACTCCTCTATATCATATAGAAATAAAATAAAAAATATCTTATCAATATTAGAGAAAGATAAACCAGGAGTTAAGTTTAGTATCTTAAAAGGTTATGAAAAATTATTATCTATAATTGACTACAATGAGAAAATAAACAGATGTAAGATATGTGGATATCCTTGTAGTGGAGAGATTTGTAGGGTTTGCCAATGGTTAAAAATGTTAAAGGTCAGATAACTTATTTATCATCATATAATCAGTACATCGATGTATCATCATCCCTTAAATGAACAATTTCCCCAGTTGGATACTTTTCCAAACCATTTTTAGTCCTTAAAGTTATCCCCTCAAAATCAATATCTACAACTCTACCAAAAACTGTTTTATTTGGAAGAATTAATTTTACATTTTTATTTAAACTACATGAATATCTTTTATATTTTCTTAAAATTTTAAATTTAAAAATCTCTTTCTTTTTAAATTTTTCTAAATATTTATTATAGATATTTAAAAAGTTTTTTAATATCTCTACTTTATCATAATGTATATTTAAATCTTTCAGTGATATGGCTGTATCTAAATCAACCTTATTATATACATTTATTCCAACACCAATAATAGCTCTATTCTTATAGTTTTCTATCAAAACTCCAGATAATTTTTTATTCTTAACAATAATATCATTGGGAAACTTTATTCTTCCCAATTTCAGAGTCTCTATTATACAGACAGGGATTAATATAGGGTAAATATATAGGGGCTCATCAATAATAGAAAAATATAATCCTCCATAATTAGAAATCCAACATCTTCCTAATCTACCTTTACCTTTTGTTTGAATATCAGCTAAAATAACACATTTTTTATATCCTCTATCTATTAAAGTTTTGGAAAATTCATTTGTAGAATCTACTTTTTTTAAATAAATAATCATTAATATCCTCTCTAAAATAATCTAAAAATTTACTTAACTCTCAGAACATCTAAGTTTCTTGGTGCATAAGTCTCTTTTTTAAATAACCTTCTAACAGAATCAGAGAAATCTAAACATTTACTTTCTTCTCCATGAACCATTATAACCCTTTCAGGGGAAGGTTTGACTTTTCTAATGTACTTCATTAACTGCCTTCTATCACTATGTCCTGAGAATCCTTCAATTGTATAAACTCCCAAATTAACTGGAATTGATTTAGTTTTTCCATTTTTTGATATTATTGGTATTTCTTTTTTACCTCTCTGAATCATTCTTCCAAGAGTACCCTCTGCTTGATATCCAACAAATATAATAGCATTTTTTTCATCAGGGGCAAGATGTTTAAAGTATTCTACACTTGGCCCACCTGTTAGCATTCCAGATGTTGCTAAAATAATACATGGTTCAGAGCTGTCAATAATATTTCTTCTTTCATTGGTACTTCCAACTCTTTTAAAAACTTCAGATAGGAATGGATTATCCCCTTCATGGAATATTTTTTGTCTCATCTCTTTTGATAAATATTCTGGATATGCTGTATGTATTGCAGTTGCCTCCCAAATCATACCATCCAAATAAACAGGTGCATTAAATATTCCTTGATTATACCCTTCTTCTAAAACTAACATAAGTTCCTGAGCTCTTCCAACTCCAAAAACTGGAATTAATATTTTTCCTCCCTTATCAATGATTTGACCAACAATATTTAATAAATTTCTTTCAGCTTTATCTCTACTTGGAAGAACATCATCAAATCCTCCATATGTAGATTCAATAATTAATGTTTCTAATCTTGGGAACTGAGAAACTGCTGGCTCTAACAATCTTGAACTTTCAAATTTTATATCTCCTGTATATGCTAAATTATAGAGTCCATCTCCAAAATGTAAATGTGCTATTGAAGACCCCAAGACATGGCCAGCATTGTGTAAAGTTAGTTTTATTGTTGGACTTATATCTGTTGTAACTCCATAATCTAATGGGATAACATGCTTAACACATGCCTTAATATCTTTAGATGTATATGGAACTATTTTACCCTCCTTTTTAGCAATATCTAAATAATCTTTTTGTAAAAGGGTCATTAAATCTCTTGTTGGTATTGTACAATAAACAGGTCCATCATATCCATATCTAAATAACCCAGGTACAAATCCACAATGGTCAAGATGTGCATGAGTTATAATAACTGCATCTAAGTCTTCAATATTAAATTCAGGAGCATCAAAGTATGGAAATGCCTTATCTTCACAGGCAATATTTATTCCACAATCAATTAAAACCTTTGTATCTGGTGTTTGCACATATAAACAACTTCTACCAACCTCTCTTGCACCTCCTAAAAAAGAAACTCTTATCCAATAATCATCCTTTTTTATAATACTTCTGTATATCTTTCTCCCGATTCTTCTTAAAATTTCCTTTATTTCTTCTCTTTCTCTGTATAAAGTTGCTCTTATTGCTTTTATTGTTTCTGATTGTATTGGTGGAGCTCTTACTGGTTTAGGAGCCCATTTAATAACTTTTTTTATTTGCTCTAATGTTTTTCCTTCTTTACCTATAACCAATCCTGGTTTTTTTGCTTCAATAATTACCTCTCCTGTTGTAGGTTAGAAAATAATATTTGTTATTCCAGCATCTTCTGGAACTATTTCAAAAATTTTTTTCTTTGCAACTTCTGGCTCAACTAATACAGATGGGTCTGCTCTTATTGAAATTCTTTTTCTTAAATCTTTTGCTATTTTTTTTATTATGTCATTTGTATATACTTCAGGATTCTTTACATATACAACTAACTCAGGCCCTTCAAATTGCACATCCATTATCTTTGCATCTTTTGGAGATAACTTAATAATCTTTTCCTTTAATTCCTCTAAAATTTCCTCAACAGTTGTCAAAAATAATCACCTTATTAATTTATTTAAAAATTTTAAAATAATATTAAATTCAAAAAGATATTTAAATACAAAAATAAATATATTTTTTATTGAAAGAAAAGATTAAATTAATCTATTTTTTCCTTTTTAAGAATTTGTCAATTTCATTATCTTCTAAAATCTTTACTCCTTCTTTATTTATTATTGCTAAGGAAATTCCATTTCCACTAAAAGTATCTCTTTTAGTAGCTGATTTTATTGCTGTTACTGCTAATTTTATCCCTTTTTCTAAAGATAAATTATCCTTATACTCTGCCTCTAAAACCCCATAAGCTATAGGACTACCAGAACCTGTAGCTGTGAATCTATATTCTTCACTAACTCCTCCAAGTGGGTCAATTGAGAAAAGTTTAGGACCTTCATCAAAGTCATAACCACCAAGGATAAGCATAGTTAAGTATGGAAAGTATCTACTTGAGTGTAGAATATTACTTAACAATGTTGCACATGCTCTTGGAGATAAGTATTTTCCAGCTCTCATTCTGTATAATCTTGCCTCAGCAGTTAAAAATCTTATTATTGCCTGGGCATCTCCTACACTTCCAGCAATTGTTAAAGCAAGGTAATCATCAATTTTATGAATTTTTTTTGCATTTTTATCAGATATTAAATTACCCATAGATGCTCTCTTATCAGCAGCAAGAATTACATTATCTTTACAAATTAAACCAACTGTTGTGGTTCCTTTCTTATTATCCATTGTCTCACCTATAAAAATAAATTAATATGTTTTAGCTATACTTATATATTTATTTCCTTTATACTCAGTTACTCCTAAAATAGTTCCTTCAACAATCTCCTCAAGTTTTTGATTATATATATTTTCATCATAAGGCACTAAAACAATGCCTTTTTTTTCTTCTAAATATTTTTTTACATCATCAAGATTTTCAACGATATATATATTATTCTCAAATTTTTCCCAAGCTCTTTTTTTAAGGTTTTCAATAATGTTATTTAAAGTTTTTTCTATTTCTTCAATATTATTTTCATCAACTTGAAACTTTTCTAAAGTGTCTCTTCTAAATAAAGTAATTTTTTTATTCTCTATATCTTTAGGCCCTATTTCAATTCTTAAAGGAACTCCTTTAAGTTCCCACTCATTAAATTTTTTTCCGGGTCTTAAATCTCTATCATCTAAATAAACTCTAAATTTATCTTTTAACATTTGATATATTTCCTTAGCTTTATTTAAAACTTCCTCTTCTTTTCCCTTAAAGATAAGAGGAATTATAACTATTTGGTAAGGAGCAACTGTTGGAGGAAGTATGAGACCTTTTTCATCTCCATGTATAGCAATAATTGATGCTATTGCCCTGTCAGAGATTCCATAACATGTTTGATATGCAAAGTCATGCTCTCCTATTGGAGTTTCAAATATTATTTCAAATGCCTTGGAAAAATGCTGTCCTAAATTATGAATAGTCCCTATTTGTATTGCCCTACCATCTGGAAATATAGTATCAAAGGCAATGGTATATTTTGCTCCAGGGAATTTATCCCATTCTGGTCTTTTGGAGATTAAGTAAGGAATACCAATAGAATCAAAAAACTTTTTATATATATTAATTGCCTCTTTAACTTGTTCCTCTGCCTCTTCTTCTGTTGCATGAGCTGTATGTGCTTCTTTAAAGGTCATTATTTCTCTTAATCTTATTAAAGGTCTTGTGTGTTTTGTTTCGTATCTAAATGTATTTACTATTTGATAAATTTTTATTGGTAAGTCGGTATGAACTTTAACCCAGAGTTTCATCATATAATAAATAGAGGTTTCTGATGTAGGTCTTAGGGCAAGTTTAACATCAAGCTCTTTACTTCCACCATGAGTTACCCAATAAACTTCTTCTTCAAAACCTTTTATATGCTCACTTTCTTTTTTTAATAATGTCTCTGGAATTAATAGAGGAAATAAAGTTTCTTCATGATTAGACTCATCTAACAATTTTCTTAAAATTTCAAAAGTATATTTTCTTATCTTGAAACCATAAGGTAAATAAACTCCACATCCCTTTATTGGATATCTTACATCAAAAATTTCTGCTCTCTCTAAAATAGAAGAATACCACTCAGAAAAATCCATATTTAATCCCTTATAGTTGCTTTTAATCTTTTCTCTTTTATTATTAAATCAAGGGCATCTAAAATATTATTGACTACAACATCAGAAGATAAAAGAGTTTTTATATGAGCCCCTTCATTTCCAATAACACATATTCCTAAATCACTCTCTTTAAGCATTAGTTCATCATTTTTTCCATTTCCTATAGCAATAACCTTTTCATTATATTTATTTTTTAGTTCTTTTAAGATTATTAACTTGGCAATAGATTCAGAAAAATATTTTTCTTTATCAACTTTTATATAACTAACATCCAAATCTTTGGCAATATCTTTTAAAGTTCCAAATGTATCAGCAGATAGTATATAAATTTTATGTTTCTCTTTTAATATATTTAGTCTTTCCTTAACCCCATCTATAATTTTTCCATCTAAGGCAATAGTGCCATTTAAATCTAAGAGAATAATCATTTCAGCATCCCCTTAAACATTTTAAGACCATCATCACTTCCTAAAATTTTTTGAGATGCTCTTTCAGGATGGGGCATTAGTAGGAGACAATTATAATTTTCATTACAAACTCCTGCTATGTTGTCCAATGAACCATTTGGATTAGCCTTTTCAGTAACCTCTCCAGTCTCATCACAATATTTAAAAACAATCATATTATTTTTATAAAGATAATCTAATGTATCATCATCAGCATAAAATCTTCCTTCTGCATGAGCAATAGGAATTTTTAATACCTCACCTTTTTTATAAAATCTTGTAAAAGGGGTTTTATTATTTTCTACTCTTATATATACCCATTTACATATAAATCTTGCATTTTTATTTACAGTAAATACTCCCTTAGAAAAACCTGCTTCTAAACCAATCTGAGCCCCATTACAAATTCCCAATACAGGTTTTCCCTCATCAATCATTTTTTTTAAGGCATTAATTATTGGAGTTCTTGAAGCAATAGCCCCAGCCCTTAAATAGTCACCATAAGAAAATCCTCCAGGAATAACTGCTCCATTATATTTATCTAAATTTTTCTGTGTATAAAAAACAAGTTCTGCAGACCCTCCAGCTAATTGTATAGCCTTACAAACATCTAAATCACAGTTACTCCCTAAAAATTTAATAACAGCTATCACTGTCTCACTCTAATTCAGATGTTATTACATTTAACATTTCTTTTATGAGAATAGGCATTTTATCAGTTCTTTCACATAACTCTAATATTCTTTTTTTTAATCTTTCATCATCACAATTTTTTATATCTCTTGCTTTAATTGTTTTTCTTCCTTCTTTTTTAGCATTTTTTTCAGCAACTTCAGTAGTTACTTTTATAATCTCTTCCAACATTTTACAGATTTCATCTACAGCTTCTTGAGATATATTTAAATTTGTGTACTGTTTCATAATTCTTTTAATCGTTGTTTTTGGTAATGTCATTTTTAAACCTCACTCATTTTTATATATTTAAAAAAGATTTTTTATTATTGTTGAACAATAAATATAAAATAAAATAGTATAAAATAATTTTGTTTAAATAATCTTATCTAATATTGAAGAGTAAGCAATATAACCTGCTTTATGAAGTATTGAGTCATAAAGTTCTTTATCTATTTCCATACTTGCTAAGCATGGATAATTATGATGAGAATTAGCTATTTCCTCCTTAATTTTATCTAAATTATTTATTTTTAAACCTTTCAATCTCTTGGCAATATAATAACTTTCCCCACAGGGAGTGGATATAATAACCTTAATATCTTTAATTGTATCATTCTCAACAATAATCTCAAATTCAGGATATCCTATTTTAAAAAAATCTATAAATTTATTTATTGTTTCATAATTACCTTTTCTTAAAGAACAGAAGGGTTTAGGATTTGCAAACTCAATACTATATTTATTACACAATTCTTTTAATTTTTTTCTCATTCCAGGAGATAAATCTTTTGGTTCTTCAGAAGGGACTATTAAGGCCTTATAATTGTAATCTTTTAATATTTCTGGCAGTTCATATAATAAATCTTCATGTAATTGAGCAATGCATACATCCCCATCTGGAAGTTTAGGAATATATTCAGTTGGGTCATCAATAAACTCCTCATAAATAGAATTTATTTCAACTTTTTTAACAAAATCCTTATAACTCCAATCTCCTCTACAATTATAACAATCTTTACATATCTTACAAAATTCTGGGCTATTTATAAGATGATTATAAAATTTCTCCATCCTATAATTTCCTTTATGATAAATAAAAAGTGCTTTCATATTATTCTCACTTTTTATTTCTTTTTATTAATAATTCTTTATTTATAGTCAATATTAACTAAAACATAAGCATACCATAAATATAATATATTATGTTTGAATTAAATTATATTTAATGTTATAATGTAAATTTTGGAGATTGTTATGAAATTGGAATTACCTGAACCAATACTAACAAATTTTGAAGAACTATTATTAAAAAGAAGGTCTATAAGAGAGTACTTAGGAGAGCCACTAACTATTAAAGAACTATCTCATATTTTATTTGCTGCTTATGGAGTAACTGATGATAGGGGTTTTAAAACTGTCCCTTCAGCAGGAGCTACTTATCCATTGGAGATATATATAAATATTAGAGATGTTTTAGGTTTAGAGGAGGGTTTATATCATTATATTCCTGAAGAGCATTCAATTGAAATGATAGATGATAATGAATATAGTAGAGAATTGGCAATAGCTTCACTAAATCAAATGTTTATTGCAGTTGCCCCAATAACTCTAATTATTGCAGCTGATTATTATAGAACTATATCTGTATATGGAGAAAGAGGATTTAGATATGTCCATATGGAGGTTGGTCATGTTGCTCAGAATGTTTATTTAATGGCAACTGCTTTAAACTTAGGAACTGTCTCAGTTGGAGCATTTTATGATGATGAAATTAAAAGAATTTTAAATATTAAAGAAGAACCTTTATTATTAATGCCTGTTGGTAGAAAGGTGGAAAAATGATAGATACTCATACACATATTGATTGTAGAGGTATGGAAGATTTGGAATTAATGGCTCTAACTTTAAAGGGTGTTATTACCCTTGCACATGACCCATTTCCAATGAAAACAAATGAAGTTTGGGAAACACATATAGAAAAAGTTTTTAGTGAAATTAATAGGGCTAAAAAACTTGGTTTAAATGTTTATATTGGAATAGGACTACATCCAAGGGCTATACCTCCAGATATAGATAGAGCATTAAACTTTATAAAAAAATATGTTGTTGATAATGATAGAGTTGTGGCAATTGGAGAGATAGGATTAGAAAAAGGAGATAAATTAGAGAGGGATGTATTTATTAAGCAGGTTGAACTTTCAAATACTTTAAAATATCCTGCAATTGTTCATACTCCAAGAAAAAATAAAGAGGAGATAACTAAAATTATATTGGATGAACTCTCAACATTAGATATAAATATACCAATAATTATAGACCATTGTAATAAATCAATTATTAAGGATGTCTTAGATAATAACTACTATGCTGGTTTAACAGTACAACCTGGAAAATTAACACACTCTGAAGCAGTTGAGATTATTAAGGATAATATAGATTTTTCAGATAGAATTTTATTAAATAGTGATACATCTTCCAATTTTTCAGATGTTTTAGCAGTTCCAAGAACTGTTTTAAGATTGAAACTTGAAAATATTAATAGTGAGATAATAAGTAAAATATCCTATCAAAATGCAAAAAGTTTATTTGGTATATAGTTATGAGAGGACAAATTGCTATAGATGCCGTTTTGGCATTTTTATTATTAATATTAGTTTCATTATATTTATCATATACAATATTCTTTAATACATCTCAGGAACTTGTAGGATTAAAATCTGATAGATTAAGTGATGTTTTAGACAATTTAGAAGACTCTGCTTTATTGGCATATTCAAATAATGAAGTAATATATTTTAAAATGCCTAAGATAGGAACAATAAATTATAATATTCTTATTGGAAATAGGGAGTATAATGTTATTAATAATAGTATCATTAAACTAACACCTTATAAAGATGGGATAAAAATAGATGATAACCCTACAAATTATACTGATACTATAGTTATAACATACAACACTTTAACACTCTCTAAAAAAGTAAATATAAAGTTTTATTATTGAAATATATTTTCTATAATTTCCAAAGCTTTTTTAATATCTTCATATTTTGCTGCATAACTAAATCTAATATATTTTTTTCCATTACTTCCAAATGCTTCTCCTGGGACACATAAAACTCCATTTTCTATAATTTTTTTAGAGATTTCTTTTCCATCTCCATAATCAGAAACATCTGGAAAAATATAAAAAGTTCCATCAGGCTTATTAACTTTAAATATCTTTTTTAAACCATTATATATTAAATCTCTCCTTCTTTTAAACTCTCTTACCATTTCCTTGACACAATTTTGTGATGATGTTATAGCTTTTAATGCACCATATTGAGAGAATGTAGTAACACATGCAAAACTATATTGATGTATTTTAATCATGCTATCTATTAAATTTAGTTCTTTATCTAAAGATTCAGAGACACATAAATATCCAACTCTCCAGCCAGTCATGGCATAGGTTTTTGAAAAACTATTTATTAATACTGCATTATCAGTGAATTGAAGAGGAGAGTAATGTTTTTTTTCATCATAAATGATTTTATCATAAACCTCATCAGACAATATAATTATATTATAATCCTCAGCTATTTCACATAGTCCTTTTATAAACTCCTTGTTATAAACCTTTCCTGTTGGATTTGCAGGAGAATTAAAGATTATTATTTTTGTTTTTTTGGTTATAGACTCTTTAATTTTTTCTAAATCTACATCAAAATTTTCATCTAAATTTATTTCCTTTATCTTTCCTTCAGCTAATTCAATTAATGCCCTGTATGAAACAAATGAAGGATTAAATATTATTGCCTCATCTCCTTTATCAATTAATGATAATATTAACAACATTAAACCCTCTGAAGCTCCTGCAGTTATCATTATATTTTCCATATCAGTATCTATATTGTAATCTTCTTTTAACTTTTGAGATATTGCTTCTCTTAACTCAGGGATTCCCTTATTATGGGAGTAATGTGTCTTTCCAGCATCTAAAGCATTTTTAGCAGCATCTACTATATGTTTAGGAGTAGGAAAATCTGGCTCTCCAATACCCAAGTTTATGGATTTTTCATTAGATAAATTAAAAATCTCTCTAATCATAGATGGTTTTATATTTTTTACTCTATTTGCCAATATTTTAATCACCTACCTATTATATTAGGATTTTTAAAATTGAAATTAAATAGATTTCTAATTTTTTTTAATACCTTACTATAAAGTTCAATATTTTTAGAATTTCCTAATATACCAAAATAATGTTCTGTTTTCCAAGGATTTTTATATAAATTTTTATTATAATTATAGATTTCAGGAGATATCTTTTCTAATTCTTTTAAAAATAGCTTTGGATTATCAAAATCATCAAAATTAAGTTTTATATATGCTTTATTTAACTCCCAATAAAAATGGCAATCACTTCCAAAAGAGACAGGAAAATTATACTTTTTAGCATACTCTAAAGCTAATATATTTGGTTTTAAATCTCTACATCTGCTGTTAAACACTTCAACAATATCAACCTTCTTTATAAATTCCTTCTCTTCAAGAACATTGAAATTTATTAAACTTCTACTCCTTAGATGGTCAAATGGATGAGGAATAAGAATTAAACCATCCTGTTCCTTCACCCTATCAATTGCTTCATAAATATCCAAACCTTTTGGTATTTCTTCATTTAAAAATAACCCAATAAACTCTCCTCTATTGGTTGCTATTTCCTCTCCTGGAATTGCAAAATCCAATTTCGTCAATTTATTATGGTCACATATAGCAGGAACTATATTATATTTCCTACACAACTTCCTTAAAAGCCAAATAGGATTTAGGGAACATTTACTTACAATTGTATGAACATGTAAATCAAACTTCATTAATCTTCACTTTTAATATTTTTTTAATTAAATAGTTAATTTTTATTTTTTATATTTTATTTTATATAATCTCATTATTAGGAACTATTACAAACACTTATAATATTGGAGAGGATATATATGAAAGTTTTACCATTGGCATCTGAAAGTTTAGGAGTTAGGTCTATGGCTACATATGTAGAGACAGATAATTTAAAGATTATGATAGACCCAGGGATTGCTATAGCTCCAGATAGATATAAATTAGAACCTACAGAGATAGAATTTAAAACTTTAAGAGAACTGAGAGATATAATTAATAAATATTGTAAAATTTCTGATGTTGTTATAATTTCACATTATCATTATTACCACTATACTCCATTTTTTGATGATATATATTTAGAGTCTAAAGATTATGCAAAAGACCTATATAAGGATAAAATTTTACTTATTAAACATCCTTCTAAATATATAAATGAAAGTCAAAAAAAGAGGGCATCTGAGTTTTTAAAAAATGTAAAAACTTTGGCAAAAAAAATAGAATACTCTGATGGTAGGGAGTTTAAATTTGATAATACTATTTTAAAATTTTCTAATCCTATTCCTCATGGTAAAGATGATAAACTTGGATATGTTGTTATGACTCTTGTTAAAGATAAAGATTTTAAATTTTTACATACCTCAGATATACAGGGAATATTATATGATGAAATAAAAGAATTTATTTTAAAAGAAAAGCCAAATCTTATTTTTCTTGGAGGACCTCCAACATATTTAATGTTCAGATATGGAAAGAAGAACTTACAAAAAACTAATGAGGCATTAAAAGAAATTATATCAAACATTGATACAGAAATTATTATAGACCATCATCTTTTAAGAGATAAAAATTTTAGAAAAAAAATTGATATTGATTTTAAAACAGTTGCTGAATACCTTGGTAAAGAAAACTTATTATTGGAGGCATATAGAAAAGAAATTAAGGCTGGAAAATTATGGAAGATATAATAAAAAATGCATATTTAGAGTCATTATTTAAAAAAAGGAAAGGAGACAAAATTGAAGAGGTAGAAAGAATTAAAAATACTATTTTAAATGCTAAAAAAATAGTTGTATCAACTAATAACCAAAAAAAATTTAATGTAATAAAATCTATTATGGAAAAGATATGTAAGGCAGATATAAAAATGATTGATATAAATACAGAGTTGGCAGATTTAACAAGAATGCCAGCAGTATATAAGGGGTTAATAGCAGTTGATACTGAAGATGCTGATATTTATATAAGTAGAGGAAGGTTAGGAGTTCCAGGTTCTGGAGCTATGTTGGTAATATTGGACAAAAAAGGAAGGATATTATCGGCATCTTTATCAGTTTCTTCTGCTTTAGATAAAAGGAATATTGAGGAAAAAGTTAGAGAAGAATTAATAACTGCCTTAAGAAGAGTAGGGGTGAATATAAAATGATAACTGAAACTGTCAAGACAGTTGAAACAAATACTAAAGTTATAGATGTTATTAATGAAATAGCTAAGAAAAAATATAATGCTATAAAATCTTTTTTAGAAGGAGAAGAATTTAATACAACTGTAATTTTTGGAGTATATTTATGGGGTAATTATGTAGCTAAAAACTTAAAAGAATATAGTGAAAGAATCTATATTGTAGATATTCATGAGTTTTTAGAGAGATTTATAGCTTTTGATGAGAAAATAAAATTTTTACATTTAAAGGACTTTAAATTAAAATTCTTAAAAAAAGAAATAAATCCTGATTTATTAATTGATTTAACAGGATTAGGAGGATTAGAACCAGAATTCTTATCAAAATTTTCTCCAAATGTGGCAATTATTGAAGACCCTAAGGGAGTGTTTGATGAAGATATATACAAAGTAGATAACACTAATAAAAGAGCAATGTCTTTAAAATGTGATAAAATAGGAATATTAAAGACATATAGAAAATCAAGAGTTTCAAAAACTTCTGGGACTATGACATTAACTATTGATACAATTGTAGATGCATCAAGAGAAATAAATGCATTAGATGGTGTATTATATGCAATTCCAAATTTAAGATATTATGAAGGAATCTTATTTGATGAGAAGGATGTAAATAAATTTTTTGATGAAATTACTAAACCAGCAGTAACTATTAGTTGTTTAGATGAGACAATAGTGGATAAAGCTGACAAAATAATAAATAAAAATATTGAACTAATTAAAGCATTTGTTGAAAAATTCTAAAGGTGGAGTAATTGATTGCCATAATTGGAGGTACTGGAATTAATAAGATACTAAAACTTAATAATAAAGAAACCATTACTACCCCCTATGGAACTGCCGAGGTTATGAGAAATGATAAAATAGTTTTATTATTAAGACATGGAGAAAAACATACTATTCCTCCTCATAAGATAAACTATAGAGCAAATATATATGCATTAAAAAAACTTGGTGTTGAAAGAATATTATCAATAAATTCTGTTGGTTCTTTAAATCTTTCTTTAAAGCCAGGAACTTTTTTTATTCCAAATGATTTTATGGAATTTACTAAGAAGAGAGAAGAAACTTTTTATGAGGATAGAGTTGTTCATATTGATTTAACATATCCATTTTGTCCTGAGTTAATTAAAGTTTTAAAAAGTATATTAGATAAAAATAACTTTGAATATTCTGAAGGAACTTACATATGTACAGAAGGGCCTAGATTTGAAACTAAGAAAGAAATAAGTTTTTATAAAACACTTGGAGATGTTGTAGGAATGACTCTATATCCTGAGGTTGTTTTAGCAAGAGAGTTAGAAATGTGTTATGTTTCAATTTGTAATATAACAAACTATGCCTGTGGTATATCTAAAAATCCATTAACAGTTGAAGAAGTTTTAAAAAAGATTGATGAGATGGAAAAGAAGATTTTAAAGGTAGTTGATGATTTTGTCAATTATCCATTTGGAAAAAGAGAATGTATATGTAAAGATGCAATTAAATTAGGAGAAATAAAATAATCTGGGATTAAAATGAATTATGAAATATTAAAAGAGATTAATTTATGTGATAGATGTTTTGGTAGATTATGGGGAAAGATATTTAGAGCAACAAACTTAGAAAGAGGTAAGGCATTAAAATTATCTAAAATTATAGAACTGGAAATAAAAGAAAAAGAAAATAAAATATCTGATGAAGAGAAAGAAATTTTAGAAATTCTAAAAAATAATTATAATTTAGATGAAAATAATTGTATTTGGTGTAAAGGAATATTTAAAGAAGAAAAGATAAAAACACTGTTAGATAAAACCCTAAAGTTATTAAAAGATTATGAATTTGATACATTTTTAATTGGAACCCATATTCCTGATGAAATTAAAGAGTTAGAACAAAATTTATCTGAAAAATTTCCTTATATGGAAAGTATAAAACAGGAATTTGGTAGAGAGTTTGGTAAGGTCTTAGCAAAAACAATAAATAAAAAACCTAATAGAGAAAAGCCAGATATTGTTATTCATATTAATCCTTATGATGAATCTATTATATTACAAATAAATCCTCTTTTTATTAAAGGAAGGTATAGAAAGTTAATAAGAGGAATTCCACAAACAAGATGGTTATGTGGATATTGTAAAGGAAAAGGATGTAAATATTGTAACTATACAGGAAAAAAATATTTAACATCTGTTGAACAAATTATTGGAGAACCAATTTTAAAAGCTACTGGAGGAGAGGATTATAGATTCCATGGTGCTGGAAGAGAAGATATTGATGTTAGAATGCTTGGAGATGGGAGACCTTTTGTTTTAGAAATTAAAAATCCTAAAAAAAGAAAAATAGATTTAAAAGAATTAGAAAAAATTATTTCTCAAGATGGTAGAGTTGAAGTTCTCAACTTGGAGTTTGGAGAAAGAAAGGATAAGGTTATATTTAAAAACACACCCCATAAAAAAACTTACAAAGCTATAGTAAAATCTGAAAATATAACTGAAGAAGATTTAAAAAAATTGGAAGAAAACTTAACTAATAGGATTATTTATCAAAAAACACCAAAAAGAGTTTTACATAGAAGGGCTGATATTGAAAGAAAGCGTAAGGTATATAAAGTTAAAGCTAATAAGTTAGATGATAATCATTTTGAGATGACTATATATTGTGATGGAGGGCTCTATATTAAAGAGTTAATAAGTGGAGATAACGGAAGAACAAGGCCCTCAGTATCTTCTATTTTAAAAAAACCAGCTTATTGTAAATGGTTAGATGTTTTAAAAGTTCATGATAAAAATGGTGAGGATTATGGTTCAAATGAGTGAAGGATTTAGAAGAAAAACAAGGAAAAAATTATCAAAACACCCAAGAGAAAGAGGACTCTACCCAATAACAAGAGCATTAAAGGAGTATAAAGAAGGGGAATATGTTGCTATAAAAATAGACCCATCAGTTCATAAAGGAATGCCACATCCAAGATATCATGGAAAAACTGGAATTGTTGTAGGTAAGCAAGGAAAAGCTTTCTTAGTTAAAATTAGAGATGGAGGTAAAGAAAAAATATTAATTGCTTACCCACAACACTTAAAACCAGTTCAGTGCTGATTAATATGGTTGGAAAAAAGATTTTAGAAGAAAGATTCGTTACAATATCCGAGGCTTACAAAATTATGAAGGAAAGAGCAGAATTAGGAGACTTATCATATGAACAAGGATGTGCCTTAGATTATCTACAAAAATTAAAAAAACTTCCTTCAGAAGATGCCAAAAAATTGGTGGAGGAACTTATTAATCTGGGGATTGATGAAAAGGATGCTGTAAAAATAGCAGATATCCTACCTATAGATAAGGATGATTTAAGAGCTATATACTACAAAAGAGACCTTCCTGAAAACTGGGAGGAAATATTGGAAGTAGTTAAAAAGTATCTTCCATAAAAATTTTTTTATTCTTATATATTCATACATTTAAATTAAAGGTGAAATTTTATGGTTAGAGGACACTTTAAAAAGAAAAACAAACCTCAAAAATTTGAAAATTATGCCTGGGTTTTGGACTATCTTCCATATGGGTATCATGGTAAAGGAGACCCAATTGTTCAAGGGTTAGGAGAGGAACAATTTGTTTTAATGGAATTGATACCAAAAGCAGATGTTATGCTTGGTGAGAGAGTATATATTGGAAAAGGAAAGAGAGATAAAATAAGTCATGTAAAAAGAATGATTAAATATAATCAACTAACATCAACAGCAAAAACAGAATTATTGTATGTTGTTATGGAAGCAGTAAAACATCAAGAGGAGAGATTTGTAAAATTTTTAAATGAATGTCCTCCTATAACTACAAGATTACACTCTTTAGAATTACTCCCTGGAATTAGGCAAAAATATATGTGGAGAATTATAGAAGAAAGAGAAAAAGAAAAGTTTAAAAGCTTTAAAGATTTTGAGGAAAGAATTGGAAAAGACCCTATCAAAATGATAGCTGAAAGGATTGTTATGGAACTATCTGATGATAAAAAAGATAAATATTATTTATTTGTTAAATGGAAAAAAGGAATTGTTTATGATGAGGATGAAAATATCTTTTATGTAAAGGAGTGATAACTTGGAAGGATGTGCTTATGCCTTAGCTTCTGGAACAATAATAAATGCTATTGCCACTGGAAAAGGTTCTGCCTTTGGCATAGACCTTAAAGTATATGCAAAAGTAAAATTTTTTGATGATGGTAAAAATAAGATAGAAGGAAAAGTTTTAGATGCAAATATTGAACCAAATTTAATAGTTAGATGTGTAAAAAATGTTTTAGAATATTTTAATCTAAATTATTCTGCTTATGTTGAAACAAAAACAGAGATTCCAATAAGATCAGGACTAAGTAGTAGTTCAGCAACATCCAATGCTGTTGTATTGGCAGCTTTTTCTGCTTTAGATGAAAAAATAAATGATAAATTAATATTAGATTTGGCAATAAAATCATGTTTTGATGAAAATCTTACAATAACTGGGGCATATGATGATGCAACATCATCTTATTATGGAGGAATAACAATAACTGATAATATAAAAAGGGAAATAATAAAAAGAGATAAATTAAAAGAAGATTTGGATATTGTAATATTCATTCCTAACCTTAAAAAGAATGTAGATGTTAATAAAATGAAGTTAATAAAGGACTATGTTGAAATTGCCTATAACTTATCATTAAATAGAGAATATTTTAAGGCATTATTTTTAAATGGTCTTTTATATTCATCAGCTTTAAACTTTCCTACTGATATAGTAATAAATGCTATTGAAGCAGGGGCAATAACTGCAGGATTATCTGGGACAGGACCAAGTTATATAGCAATATGTGAAAAGGAGGATACTAAAAAAGTAGTTGAAAAATTAAATAATTTTAATCTAAAAAAAATAATTGTTACAAACCCAAATAATGAAGGTGCTAAAATAATTTAACTCTCTTTTTTCTGTGGTTGTTTCCATTCCATATATCCACATCTTCCACATGAATATCTATTCAAATGTTCAGCTAAAAATACACCTGGACCACATTTTGGGCAAAATCTTTTTAATCTTACAATTTTATCTCCTTCTATTTTGTAGTATTTATATTTAGCTGTTTTTTTTCCTTTAGTCATTTACTCCTCACCTTCCTCTTGTATTAAACCATTTTTTCTTAATATGTGTTCTCTTTCAATAAATTTTAACATATTCATATCATCATAAAGTTTAGCATAACCTTTAGCTCTTTGCATACCTGCCTCTTCAACTATTTTCTCCAATATCAATAAATTGTTATCAGCATTTAACATTGCTACTAATTTTGCTTTAACTTCTTCAAATTTTGGTGTAGCTCCATCATGTTCAACAATAAACCTTATTTCTTTTCTCTTTAATAATGGATTGTATCTTTCAGAAATAATTTTTATAATCATCATTTCACCTTCTGAAATTTTTTTAATATATTATCAACTGTTTTTTTTATGTTTTTGTCAATCTTTATTAAAACAACACCTTTATCAGGAAGACCATATATTACATAATCTCCTATTGGAAAAAACTTGATAACAAGAAGTGTTAATAAATCTTCTTCTCCATCTACAAATATAGCATAGTTTTTAATATATTTGGTTGATAAGTATTTAACTTTTTCTATTGCCTCATCACTTATATATCCAGGAGGATTATATACTCTAAATATTTTATCAAAGTTATGATTTATTCTAACAGGGATATTTCTTTTAGTTTTAAAATCTACAATTGCCAATTTTGGAATTATACCTTTATCTATTGCTGTTTTAGTGACTATATCTCCAACAGTTATTATCTCTCCCTCAATATTTGGAATATCTTTATACACTATACCAAATGGTTTTCTTAGTTCGTCTCTTAATTCATCTGGAAGTTTAAGCATAATTCAACCATTTAATTATTTATAGAGAAATAATAAATATTTATAAGGTCTAAGTAAATTTTAAGTATATAATAATTTGGTGATAAAAAATGTTTAGGGCAGAGTTTGAAAGTGCAAAAAACTTTAAAAAAGTTGTTGATACCCTTGCTACATTATTGGATGAAGTAACTTTAAAGATAGATGAGGATGGGATTAAAGCAATAGCAATGGACCCGAGTCATGTTGCTCTTGTCTCCTTAAACATTCCAAGAATAGCATTTGATAGTTATGATATAGATGAAGAGAAAGAGATAGGAATTGATTTAGAAATAGCTAAGAAAATCTTTAATAGGGCAAAAGCAAAAGATAAATTAATTTTGGAGTTAGATGAGGAGAAAAATAAATTAAATATAATATTTGAAAATACTGGAAAAAGAAAGTTTTCTATTTCATTATTAGAAGGAGTTTCAACAGCAACAAAAGTTCCAGAAATAGAGTATGTTAATTATGTTATGATAAAAGGAGATGCATTTAAAGAGGCATTAAAAGATGCTAAACTTTTCTCTGATTTTGTTACATTAATGATAGATGAGGAAAAATTTGTTGTTTATGCAAAGTCAGAAATAAATGAAACAGAAAGTATATTTGAAAAAGACTCCTCAGCTGTGTTAAGCTTTGAATGTAATGAAAATGCTAAGTCATCTTTCAACTTAGAATATTTGGAGGATATGGTTAAAGGAGTAGGAAGTGGTGATGTTTTAAAAATCTATTTGGGTAATGATATGCCTTTAAAAATGGAGTATTCCTTAGCTGGAGCTGAACTTTTATTCTTCTTAGCTCCAAGAATTGAGGAATAAAAGAATATTAGTTATTTACCTAATGGATAATTTGGGGCTTCATTTGTTATTAATATATCATGTGGATGACTTTCTTTTACCCCACTTTGTGTTATAATAACAAATCTTGTTTTTTCTTTCATTTCTTTAATGTTTCTTGCACCACAATAACCCATTGAAGATTTTAATCCACCAATTAATTGAAATACAACATCTGCAACTTTTCCTTTATATGGAACTGCTCCCTCAACACCTTCAGGAACAAGTTTAACATGTTTCATATGTCCAGATTCTTGGAAGTATCTATCTGCAGATAATCCTGATGACATAGCTCCAAGAGAACCCATTCCTCTATACTGTTTATATTGTCTTCCATTTATTACTATCAACCTTCCAGGAGCTTCATCAGTTCCTGCCAATAATGAACCTAACATAACAGCATCTGCACCTGCAGCTATTGCTTTTGCAATATCTCCACTGTATCTTATTCCTCCATCTGCAATAACTGGAATATTATAGTCCTTAGCAACATCAGCAACCTCTGCAACAGCAGTTAATTGAGGAACACCTACCCCAGCAATAATTCTGGTTGTACATATAGAACCAGGTCCAATTCCTACCTTTAAAATATCTGCACCTGCCTCAATTAAATCCTTAGCTGCTTCTTTTGTGGCTATATTACCAACAATTAATTTAATATCTGTCCCATCCAAAAGTTCTTTAAATTTGCTTACATTCTTAACTACTTTCAAGTTATGGGCATGGGCACAGTCTATAACTAATGCATCAACACCTGCCTCAATTAAAGCCTCTGCTCTTTTAAAATCATGTGGTCCACAGGCTGCAGCAACTAATAACTTTCCATTTTTATCTCTTGCAGCTTGAGGATATTTTTTTCTTTTTAAAATATCCCTAAGGGTAATAATTCCAATTAATTTACCAGAATCATCTACAATAGGTAATCTTTCAATTCTATTTTCATACATTAAATTTAATGCCTCCTCTTCAGTTATATCTTCTTTGGCTGTTATAACATTCTTAGTCATTATTTCCTTAACTTTTTTTTCTCTATTTTTTATAGCTTTAATATCTCTGTGAGTAATGATTCCAACAATTTTATCATCTTTAACAACTGGCAAACCACTTATAGAATAACTTTCCATTATAGTTATTGCCTCTCCAATACTACTTTCTGGAGATATGGTTAAAACATCTTTAACTATAACTTCATCAGCTTTTTTAACAGCTATAATTTGATGAACTTGCTCCTCTATTGGCATATTTCTATGTATAACCCCTAATCCCCCTAATCTTGCAAGAGCTATAGCCATCTCTTTTTCTGTTACTGTATCCATAGCTGCAGATAATATTGGAATATTTAATTTTAATCCTGCTAAATCTGTAGATACATCGGTGTCTTTTGGTTCTACTGGGGATGCATTAGGCACTAACAACACATCATCAAAGGTATATGCTATTTTAGCATTCATAATTTTATTTAAAAACACAACTACTCACCTTAACAACCTTTTAAGATATATTAAAAATAGAGGTATATATAGATTTTATATTTATTTATCTAATTTAATAATAATTAAATATTTTTATATAAAAATGGACTTTATTTATACAAAATTTTGTTTCATTTACCTAATAATATTTACTAAAAATTATTAATAATAATATTAATAATAATTAAAATTTTAGTCGTTGTAAATCCCTTATTGGTTCTTATATTTAATAAACGTCGTCTTTAATATGTAATCTAATAGAAAGACAACCAAAATACCTAAACATAAATAAAATATACCATATAATATAGACAAATTTCTACTCATTTGAATATATGAGTATAAAAAGAAAAATACTGGAATGAGTTCAATAATTGTTATAAAAATTTTTTCTTTAATGCTGAATTTTTTCTCAAAATAATGTAAAGATTTTAAAAAATTAATTTTCCTTTTTAGAAGTATCCAATTAACAACCCATGGAACTAATAATGCATATACTATTATAAAACTAACAATCACCCAAGTGTTTGCCATTTTAATCACCCCATAAAAAGTTTAAATATATAAAAATATATAAAAAGAAGAATTTATAGTGCTCCAGCTATACCTCCAACTACCATACCGATAGGTCCTGCAATAGTTCCTGCTTCTGCTCCTTCCTCAGCAAATAATTCTGCCAATAATATAGCCGCATTTTCACCAGCATATTCTCCAGCTTTTGTTCCGAGATAACTTTCTACAACACTTCCTGATTCTCCTGCCAATTCTTTTCCTGCATAGTATCCAATATCTCCCAAAGCCACTGGCTCAGCAATTAAAGCTCCTACCATGCTTACTAAAACCATAGCTCCGAAAATCTTATATACTCCCTTCTCTAAAAATTTCATATTGCCACCTCTATGGTGGTTGGGTAGTCCCTTAATATTGGCTCCGCCTCTATACCGAGGCATCATCGCCAACTATTCTTTAATTTTTTAAAGTTTTATTTTCTACATTTTTCATTAAATAATAATAACAAAACCCCTATATATATAACGATTTTAATCAAATAGTAAAGTATAAAAAAAGGAAATATGTTCCTCATTAGAATTTTTAATAATTATAAAAAAGTAAATTACTTTAATTTTTTTATTAACTCTTCCTTTGAAATGTTGTTCCATTTAGAAATGTCGGTTAAAATAGCGTTTAAAGTTCCTTTTGCTATCTCTTCATGATAAGGGATTGTTATATTGTGAATTCCAAATTCCGTCTCTTTTCTTAATCTCACATGACTCCCTCTCTGCCTAACGACTTCATAACCTAATTTTTTAAGAAATTTTATTAAGTCCTTGCCACTAACAACTGGAAGTTTAGGCAACACTTGACACCTCCATCTCAGAAACAGAAAGGATTTTTATAACCTCCCCAGCTTTTAACTCATCTTCAAAGTGCAATTCAACAGCCTCTTTAAGATTTTTCATCAATTCATCTAAAGTTTTCCCCTGTGTGAATATGCTTACATCAATACCCTCTGCAATCCAATATTCCCCATCATAATAAACCCTAAATTTGACAGTCTTCATTTTTAAATCACCTAATCTTTAGTTTCATTATTCCTATTCCTCAATTATCTATTTAAATCTTATGTTAGCAGATAATTAGCTATTTTTGGGGTTATATAAACCTCAACAAAAGCAGCTATAATAATCAAAATTATTGAGATTAAAGATAGTTTTAAGAATTCTTTTATATCTTCCTCTGTTATTGGTTTTTCTTTTTTATCCCTTAGGTATTGGATAACTTCATAAGGTATTTTAAAGCCCGCTGTAGCTGATAATTGCTGGAATTTCGAATATGCCGTGTGGGAGGATTAAGGCGGTTATTAATTTTAACGGTTCGTTAGTTAGGAATGTAGAGCCGATTAAGATACCAACATTAAAACCGTTGAATAGTAGATTTATAAAAGTGGATAAACCGAAGGTTATAGCTCCTGATAGCATTAAAAAGATAACTTTTAAGTTGTTTAATAAGATTGTAGGGAAATTAAATTGTATTTTAGGTTTAAAGTTAGGTATATCACTATTGTTGATTTTTGATAAGTTATTTATTGATACAACTCCTAGAATAAAACCAATTATGAAAATAGATATTGTTAGTATTGGTGGTAGTTTTTTCATGGTTTCACAAGTTTCTGTTTTGAGATTTATTAGCTAATATACGCATCCATATAATATCGATTATTATGACAAAGCTTAACATAAATATATTTAGATATATATTCTTAAAGTTATATGATAAAAGAAAAGTTATAATTATTGTATTTACTGTTAAAAATAAAAAATATTTTAAAAAATATTTTTTATTCCCTTTTTTACTCATCATCATCTCACCAATAATAAAACTAAATTCGGGAATATTTACACAAAAATTAAAAAAATTAAAATTAAATTATTAGGCTCTTACAATCCTATCCCTACTCCCAATGCTATTAATCCCACTCCACCAGTAGCTATTCCTGCTGCTAAAAGACCATCTTCAACTACCGCTTCTTCGGCAACCAATTCTAAGGCTGAATATCCCTAATCTTCCCCACTTATAACACTTATACAATTGTTTAGCATCCTTAACGGCGCTACTATACTCCCCATTTTTTGAGTGTTTATACAAATAGTAAGCTGATATATCTCCCAAATCCAATAGCTCGGCTAAACATGCCATACTCTTTTTATTATAAATTTATAATATGAAAACAATATGGACATAAAGATAACAGAATATAAAGTAATGTCTTTAATAATTGAAATAACAGTGTAGTCATTAAATAACAAATGTTTTACTACAGCAAATAATACACCTAATCCTAAACATTTAACCAATATATTCATTTTTTCTTTTGGAGCCAATTTCAATAAACGATACCATAGTATAATCTCAATTAATGAAAGAAATATTGTTAATACCCATAGCATGATAATTAGATCCGGCATAATATCACATTAAATAAAGTTATTTATGAAAATAAATAAAAAGGAAAATAAGAATTATTAAGCCATAACTGTAGTACCTACTGCCGCTAATGCTACTCCGCCAGTTGCTATACCTGCTGCTAATAATACTGTGGAAGCTTCTTCAGCAGATAACCATATAGCTACGCCATCAGTTACAGCCGCACTTCCTATATCCATTAAACCTTCCCCAATTGTAGAGCCCTTAACATTTCCCTCATGCCAAGATTTTATTGCATAAACTATACCTAAATTTCCCAAAGCCACTGGCTCAGCAACTAAAGCTCCTACCATTCCTAATATTATCAAAGCAGCGAAACCTTTAAGTATGTTACTTTTAAATATATTCATTTTGCCACCTCTATGGTGGTTGGGTAGTCCCTTAATATTGGCTCCGCCTCTATACCGAGGTATCATCGCCAACTATTCTTTACTTTTTTAAAGTTTTATTTTTTACATTTTTCATTAAATAATAATAACAAAACCCCTATATATTACGATTTTAATCGAATAGTAAAGCATAAAAAGGAAATATTTTACCTATTAAGATTTTTAATAGTTATAAAAAAGTAAAGTAATTTATAATAGTAAATTATTTTATCTTTCCCTGGATATTTTTAAGTTAAATCTTTAATAAAAGATTTTTAAAAGATACTTCCATTACCTCAATACTCTAACAACTTTTTAGCAGTTTCTATCAATCTCCTCCTCATCCTCAACTTCTTCCATAGCCTTTAAAAGTCCATAATCAATAACAACTCTTCGTTTTTTTATGATTTCACATTATTAAGTGTATTATTACTTTTTTAGTATGTTTTTAAAATTTAAATAATCATTATGTCTAAGCAAGCATATAATAATAAGTATAGTAACTATCATAATAAGTTTATTTCCAAAAGTTATTGGAGAAAATATAATATAACCTATTGCTAAATATATTATATTAATCCCTATATTTGATAACTCACCTTTATTTTCAAAAATATTATATTGGATTATATATTCTACAATTATTGCACTAATTGTTATCCCAACTATCAAAAAAGTAATCTTTATATAATTATATATTCTTATATTTATATACATCCATTCAGATATTGATAATATTATTAATACTAAAAATACACTAAGAAATATCCAAAAGAGTTTTATTAAGCTATTTTTTTCATTTTCCATACCAACCACTGATAATATCATTTTAAAAATAGTTATTTTTTCTTACTTTATACATTGCTAAAATATCCTCTTTTATATATAACCTAAAACAAAAACATGTTAATAATTTATAATAATATATGTGATTTTACTAATTTTATAGTTGTCTTATTTTAACTTTTGAGTCTATTAATTAATATTAAATATTTTTGCTAATATTTTTTATTGTTTCTTATAAATTCCATAAAATTCTTAATTTTTAAATATTATTTTAAGCTTAAAAATATAGAGATAACAATTTTTATTTTAGGTGAAATGAATGATATTCATAAATAAAGAACTATGTAAAGCATGTTATATTTGCATAGAATTTTGCCCTAAGAAAGTATTTACAATTTCTAAAGAGCTTAATAAAAAAGGTGTTTACCCTTCAGAAGTTGATGATGAAAGTAGATGTACATATTGTAAAATTTGTGAATTAATGTGTCCTGACCAGGCAATTACTGTGGTGAAAAAATGAATTTTGATGATAAAGGAAGATTAAAACCTGGAAAATATTTTATGCAGGGAAATATTGCTATAGCTGAGGGTGCTATTGTAGCAGGATGTAAATTTTATGGAGGCTATCCAATAACTCCATCCTCAGAAGTTGCTGAAAGAATGGCCTTAAGATTACCTCATATTGGTGGAAAGTTTGTTCAAATGGAGGATGAAATTGGTGCTTTAGCATCTGTTATTGGTGCATCATGGGCAGGTTTAAAGTCTATGACTGCCACATCTGGCCCTGGATTTAGCTTAATGCAGGAAAATATTGGTTATGCAGTAATGACAGAAACACCATGTGTAATTGTAAATGTTCAAAGAGGAGGTCCTTCAACAGGACAGCCAACTTTAGCAAGTCAAGGAGACATGATGCAAGCAAAATGGGGAAGTCATGGAGATTATCAAATAATTGCACTTTCTCCTTCTTCAGTCCAAGAATGTTTTGAATATACTATAAAAGCATTTAATTATGCTGAAAAATATAGAGTTCCAGTAATGGTTATGAGTGATGAAGTTGTTGGACATATGAGAGAAAAAGTAATTATCTCAGATTATGATAACATAGAGATTATTAATAGAAAAGTTGGTATGAATGAACTACCATTTAAACCAGATGATGATTTAATTCCAAAAATGCCAATATTTGGTAAGGGCTATAGAGTTCATGTTACTGGTTTATCCCATAATGAAAAAGGATATCCAGATGCTGCTTCTGACCCTGTTGAACATGCAAAATTAGTAAAAAGATTAAATGAAAAGATTTTAAGACATAAAAAAGAAATATGGGATTATACTGCTGAATATTTAGATGATTGTTCTGATGTTGTTATAGTTTCTTATGGTTCTCCTTCAAGAGCAGGAGAAATTGCTGTAAAAGAATTAAGAGAGCAGGATATAGCAGCAGGGTATATTAAATTAAATGTTGTTTGGCCATTTCCAGATGAAATAATTTATGAAGTTGCCAAAAAAACAGAAAAAATTATAGTTCCTGAAATGAATTTAGGACAGATAGTTAGAGAGGTTGAAAGAGCAAGTAAAGGATTATGTAAGGTTAAATTAGTACCAAAAATAGGAGGAGAGTTACATACTCCTGAGGAAATTATTATGGCATATAAAAACTTTTAGGTGAAAAAATGGAACATTTTGCACTAAAATATTTAAGAAAAGATAGGCTACCACATATTTTTTGTCCTGGTTGTGGAATAGGGATTATAATTAATTGTACATGTAAAGCAATGGATGAATTAAATTTAGATTTAGATAAGGTTGTTTTAACATCAGGAATTGGTTGTTCCTCAAGAATTCCAGGTTATTTTTATTTAGATTCCTTACATACTACCCATGGTAGAGCTTTAGCATTTGCAACAGGTATTAAAGTAGCAAATCCAGAATTAACCGTTATCTGTTTTACTGGAGATGGAGATACTGGAGCTATTGGAGGAAATCATTTTATTCATGCCTGTAGGAGAAATATAGATATAACTGTTATATGTGTAAATAACTACATTTATGGAATGACTGGAGGACAAGTTTCCCCAACAACACCAGAGGAAAAAGTAGCTACAACTGCCCCATATGGAAATATTGAGAATCCTTTAGATTTATGTAAGTTAGCAGAAGCAGCTGGAGCAAGTTATGTAGCCAGATGGACAACTGCACATCCTTTTCAATTAGTGAGAAGTATTAAAAAAGGAATTAATAAAAAAGGATTTGCTTTTATTGAGGTTGTTTCTCAATGCTATACTTATTTTGGAAGATTAAATAAATTCAAAAATAATATTGAATTATTAAAATATATTAAAGAAAATTCAATAAATATAAACAAAGCTAAAAATATGAGTGAGGAAGAACTAAAAGGAAAAATAATTGTTGGAGAGTTTGTTGATAGAGAAAAATCTGAATTTTCTGAAGAAATTCATAAATTAATAGATAAACATAAAATAGTGAAATAATTTATAAGTTCTTTAAAATATAATCTTTAACTTTATCAAAGTTCTCCATAGTTTTTAAACTTAATTTTATAACTTCAGCATTAGGATTTATTTCCTTAGCATCTTTAACCATCTTATCTACATCAACTCCAACATATTCAGCTAAATCTATTTTATTAATTATTATTAAATCTGAACTTCTAACAATATCAGGATGTTTAATAATTATATCATCTCCTTCAGTAGTAGAAACTACTAATATTCTTTTATGTGCTCCTAAATCAAAGTCTGTAGGACATATTAAATTACCAACATTTTCAATAAATAAAATATCTATGTCTTCTAAATTTAACTCTTCCAATGCATGAGATACTAAATGAGCATCTAAGTGACACTCTTTTCCAGTATTTAAAGGAATAACTTTAACACCTTTTTTTTCTAATCTTTCAGCATCATATTTAGCAATAACATCACCAGCAATACATGCAATTCTATAGTTGTTTTTTAGTTCATCTATTAGTTTTTCTATTAGTAGTGTTTTTCCACTTCCTATAGCTCCAGAAAAATCAAATGCCTTAACATTGTATTTATCTAATAGTTTTCTATTTTTTTCTGCTAATCTTTTATTTGCCTTTAAAATATCTTTTGCTATTTCTAAAACTCCAACAATATGCATTTACACTCACCTAACTTTTATAATACTTTCATATACTGCATTTACAATATATTCATCATCTAATCTTTCTGCATCTTTTGAAGTTAAATCTATTCTTAAACTTTTACTTGCTCCTGGAGCTCCAAGGGCAGTTATAGTTATGATACCATAATATTCTAAAAGATATAAAGCAGTATTAACCAATTTTTTTAAATTTTCTTCATCATTATCAACAATTTTTTTTATAACAAATCCAGTAGGTGTTTTTTCATATTTTATATTTAGTTCATCTAACTTAGATAGGTCTATATTTTTAGCCCTCTCAAAAGCTTTTTTTAATCTTTCTAAACTAAAATTTTCCAATGCTCTATACATTCCTGCCAATATAGGAGGTTGAGCTTCTAAACCATATTTTAATCCTGTTTCATAAATTTTTTCAACTAATTCCTTTTTTCCAGATAATAATCCTCCTCTTGGACCATCCATTAGTTTGTCTGTACTTGTAACAACTAAATCAGCCCCTAAATCTAAAGCTCTTGGTTGATTGTATAATAATCTTACCCTTGCTCCAGAGGCATCATCTACAAAGATAATACTATTTTCTTCTTTAGCTTTCTTAATAACTATTTTAAAATTGTTTAAGTCAATAACCTTTAAATCCATTGTAGCGCCAGTAATTATTGTTAAGGTATCTTTATCAATTCTTTTTAATATTTCATTTATATTATTAGATTCAAAATATTCTGCATTGACTAACTTACAACTTCTCAATATTGAAGGATGTCCTGGAAGTTCTGGAAGATAATGAACTACCTTTTTTGGTTTTAATGTTAAGATTGTTGATAAAATAGCTGAACTTGTTCTATTAAATCCTACACATTCCTCTCCACCAAGATGTTTTAAACCAAGTTCCTTAACCTTTTCAGAAAAGTATGCACTACAAATATAGGTATTTAATAAATCTTTATCTTCTCTTTTTATTAAAAAACCACCAGATAATCCACTTAAATCATATAATTTATCTCTACCTTTTTCTTTTAAAATTTTTAAAATAATAGATTGTGCCTTTTTAATTCTATCCAGCTCCACAAGCATCCCCAAAGTCTTGAATATCATATTTTTCATCTTCTTCCTTAACTAATTCTTTATAATCTTCATCTTTATCTTTATCATAATCCTCTTTTTTATTAATTTTTCTTAATAAATATGGTTTATACATTAAATCATTATCTAATACAACCCAAATTTCTCCATCTATTTCTTTTATATCTACAACTCTTCCTTTAGTACCTGTATTTATATAAACTACATAATCTCCAACTTTAATATCCATAATACTCACCCTAAATATTCAATTATTTCAAATTTATAATCTAAAATTTCCTATAAGTATCTTAATAAAAATAATTTTATTTTTTTATCTTCCATATATAAATATACTTTTCTTTTTTTTCCATTTACTTTTTGTAATATCTCCAATGTAGGCCTATTTTCTCCTAAGACATTATGTTCTACAATTAAAAGATTTTTAATATTTGTAAATAAATCATAATTTTCATTATTATATTGAACAACTAATTTATTCACATATTTTATAATAAAATTCTCTTTAATCTTTTCTGTTACAAATTTAAGAGTTCCCTTTTTCCAATCATCATTTTCAATTTTAAAAAATACCTCTTTGTCTTCTAACAATAGTTGAAATAATTTTCTTAAAAATGTCTCAATAGGTTTTTTTCCATAAATATTAGTTTCTGGAGAAAATGCAAAAGTAGTCTCTTCTTCATTATTTTCCAAAACTGTTATAGTACTATATATTTCAATAGTTCCAGAGAAAAATTTAGATTTATCAATTATTTCTTTAGGTAGTTTTCTACCAATATCTACAATATTCTCAATAGGATAATCAAATATTATATTATTTAAATCAAATTCAATTTTATCAGGATACAATTTTATCTCTAAATTATCCCATTTTATAAAAGGTTTCTCTAATAAATCATCTGTTAATTTTATCCCTCTACCTGTAAAAGTTGCAAGAATTTCACTCATAATATACCTCCCCAAAACTTAGTTTTATCTAATAAATTATGTACTATTGTAATACAATGATTTGCATGTAATTCTAATGGAGATATTGAGATTTTTTTAATATTTAATGAATTTAATAATTCTTCATCTTCCTTGGATAGTCCTATATGGTCTCCAAGTATAAATACAGGATTCTCATATTTTAGATTGCTAATAACTTTTTCTCCACTTTTATGTAAATAGATAACATCTTTATTTTCTATAATTTTTTGTTTTATAAGTGTCTCAAAATCCAACTTTCTTACATAAATTCCAGGTGTTGATTCTATCCAATCATCTTTTTTATTCTCATCTAAATATTTTTTTAGTGCCTTCTTTATAAATATTGCTATACTTCTCTCATCAGGTGAAACCTTTTTTAATTCTTCACCAACAAATTTAATACATACTGGTGGATTTGGTTCTCCATAAAGAAGAGCATAAAATATAACATCTCTTCTAATATCATGAGACAAAAAAAAGGCATCACTTACACATCTACAAACTAAATCTAACCTTCCACAACTTCCAGGTAGGTCTTTTAAATTAATATTTGGAGATGTTATTGTTTTATTTGCTTTAAAAATAAACTCTCTCATATATGCCCTCTAACTAATCTCTCTGGATATGGTTTTCTTGGGATGTTATGATATAGTTCTAAAGCTATCTCAACAATATTAACACATCTATCCCCAAATCTTTCAACATCCTTTAAAAACATACCAAATAAAATATAAAAGTTTAAGTCATCAATTTTATTGTTAAGAACTTTATTTAAAATCTTATTTAATAAATGATGTAGTTTTTCTTCATACTCATAAATCTTAGTTTCTTTCTTTTTTTCAGTAATTACATCTATAGCTTCATTAATCATACACTTTAAAATATTAAAAATTTCAGTAATTTCCTCTTCTATAAAATTATTAATTTTAAAACCTTTAACAATTTCCTCTGCTATATTAGCAATATAATCTCCTAATCTTTCTAAATTTGAAGCAATGGATAAAAATGCATTTGCATAAGCTAATGGTAGATATTTTAATGCACTTGTATTTAAAAGTAATCTTATCTCCTCTTCCATCTTATTTAAAGAGTAATCTTTTAAAATAATTTCTTCAGCTAATTTTGTATTATTTTCAGTTAATGCCTTATAGACTAAATCTAAATTGTTAACTATTGTATTTTTCATTTCTTTTAATAGCTTTATAATTTCCTTTAATAGAAGTTCATCATCAAATTTTAAATTTGTCCTATGTAGTTTATTCATATCTACAACATATGGATGCTTAACTATTCCCTCTTCAATTAATGGCTTTAATAATCTTGCTACATATCTTCTACTAATTCCTAATTTTTCAGCTATTTCATCCTGTGTTTGTGGCTCATCTTCTATAATTACTCTTATTATTCCTGCTAATGTTGCATCTTTTCCTCTTAACAATATTTCACCTTTTGAGTAATAAATTACTATTGTTATGTAGTTAATGTTATATATATAATATTAACCTAAAAAAACTGGAGGTTATAAATATGATATATATTGTTGGAATTGGGCCTGGAGATAAGAAATATTTAACTTTAAAAGCAATAGACATTATAAATTCTGCTGATATTGTAGTTGGTAGTAAAAGAGCTTTGAATCTTTTTGATATAGATGACAAGAAAAAAATTATTCTGGGAAAAAATATTATTGAGGAATTAAAGGATATTATAAAAAAATATAAAGATAAAAATATAGCAATTTTATCAACTGGAGACCCTGGATTTAGTGGTTTATTAAAAACTATAAAAAAAATTGGAATAGATTTAAATAATATTGAAGTTATTCCAGGGATTTCGTCTATACAAGTAGCTGCTGCAAAATTGAAAATTTCTTGGGAAGATTTTGAAATTATTACCTTACATGGAAAACCAGAAAATTTGGAAATATTATCTATTCTATTAAAAAATAATAAAAAAGTTATTTTTTTACCAAATAAATTAAATGAGGATGCAAAAAAACTAATTTCCTTAGGTGTTAATGAAAATATCTACTTGTATGTACTTGAAAATCTTACATATGATAATGAAAGAATTAGAAAACTAAAATTAAAGGATATTGTTAATAAAGATTTTTCATATCTTACAGTTTGCCTATACCTCCCCACTTAATATTTTTAAAATATCAGTTCTTGTTACAATTCCAATAATTTTACCCTCCTCAACTATAGGTAACCTTCCAATATTATTAGAGTTCATAATCTTTAAAGCATTATATATTTTTTCATCTTTATTTATAGTAATAACTTTTTTAGTCATAACCTCTGAGACATATCTACTTAAGTCATCTATATTATTTATAATGTCTCTTAAAGTTATTATCCCTACTAATTTATTATTCTCTACAACAGGAGCTCCACTTATGTCATATTCCTTAAAAATCTTAACTGTCTCTCTAAGTGTATTTTTTGGAGATACTGAAATAACATTCTTTGTTCCAATATCCTTAACTCTAACATTTGGAATACTACAAACTCTAAATACATCAATTAATAGTATTCTATGTATATCATCTCTTCCTATTATCTTACCATATATTATAATCTTGTTATGATATGTTGGACCAACTCTTATTATATCTCCTATATTAAAAAGTTTAGAATCTCCTTCAATATAAATTTTTGATGAACAACATTTTTCATAACTAACAGTATCAAATTCTATCTTAACAACTTTTATACCATCAACTTTTTTCCCATTTTTATAAATAGGGACTATAATACCTCCCTCATCTTCAATTCCTAAAACTCTATAGGCCTTACTTGTTGGAACATAGCCACCTTTTGGTCCAGGAACTCCATCAACTAAGTCCAAAGCTCTTAATGATTGCATTTGATTTCTTATAGTTCCAGGATTTCTATTTAATCTTAAAGCAATTTCCGTTCCTTTTATAGGTCTATTTTTTTCTTTATATAGGTTTATTAATTCTTGTAAGATTTCTCTTTGAATAACTGTTAATTCCATAAAATCCCCTAACATCTTATATAAGATAATTTAATATATATCATTAATTAATAATTAATGGTTAAGTTTTTAAATAATTATTAACTATTTTACATATAATTATAAAATAATAAGGTGTCTATTTTGGTAAAATTTGATAAAGATAAAATATCTCTACCTATTATAGTTGGGGGAATTGTAGGAACTGCAGTAAATGTTTTATGTTGTTTAGGTAGTTTAGCAGGCGGAATTGTAGCAGTTTATTTATATAAAAAAAATGGTGGATTTATTAATTATGAAAATTCTGCTTTTATTGGATGTTTAGCAGGGCTATTTGGTGGTTTTTTGGGAGGTATTTTAAATTATATAATAGCAATGTCTAAAATTATCCACTCAGATATGTTTATGTATGGATTTGCTGCTGGTTTCTTTATAATAGGAATTATATTTAGTATAATAATTGGAGGAATCCTTGGAGCTGTTGGTGGAGTAATATATGCAGTTATCAAAAATAGATAAACTTTATCTTGTTTTTTTATTATTATACATTTTTTATTACTTAGGTATATTTTTAGCTCCAATATTTAAATATTATAATTATGATTTTCTCTCTAATTTATTATATTATCTATACTCTCATGTATGTCATCAAATGCCAGAAAGAAGTTATTTTATTTTAGGGTATAAAATGGCTGTATGTGCAAGATGTTTTGGAATATATACTGGATTTTTGTTAGGATATATTTTATATCCTATTATTAAAGGTTTAAATAATTTTAAAATACCAAATAAAAAATATTTAATATTATCATTAATTCCTATAGGTTTGGATGGAGGTACCCAGCTATTAGGATTAAGAGAGAGTTTTAATACTCTAAGATTCATTACTGGATTTATATTTGGCTTTACTATAGTATTTTATATTGTTCCTATATTTTTTAGTTTTATAAAGAGTGAAAGTATGGAAATAGATGAAATAAAAAAATTGGCAAAAGATAAAAGTTTAGAAGAAAAAAAATTATTATATGAACAATATAAAAAGAATGAAGTATTGGCAATTATTCTATCCTTTTTAATACCTGGATTAGGACAGATATACTTAGGTGATACTGGAAAAGGGGTTTTAATGATAGTTTTATTTTTAATTGGAGTGCTATTAACATTTATTTGCATTGGAACTATTATATGCTTAGCTGTATGGATTTGGAGTATTATAGATGCCTATGAAACAGCAAAAAAATATAATTTAGAATTATATAGAGCTATATTTAATGAGAACTAATTTTTTCCTTTATTTTTTTACTAATAGTTTTTAATTCTTTATTTGTTAAAGGATTTGGTAAAGTATAATCTCTATTGTTAATTATATTTTTAGCTAATTCTTCATATTTTTTAGTTATTTCACTATCAGGATATAGTTCAATAACTGTCTTACCATAAAGTTCTGCCTTGACTATTAAAGAGGAGTTGGGAATCTTTCCAATAATTTTAGAATTAATTTTTTTACTAAACTCCTCTACAATATCATAATAATCAAATGCTCCCCTAACATTGTAAATTATTCCTCCAAGTTTTGCCTTATTTATCTCCCTTATTCCTCTACATATATTATTAGCTGCATATAAGGCCATATAATCTGATGATGTTACTATATAAACTTCACTTAACTCTCTTAATGGAACAGCAAAACCTCCACATACAACATCTCCCAAAACATCATAAATAACTATATCTATATCTAATTTTTTAAATACATTAAGCTTTTTTAATAAGTTATTAACTGCTATTATCCCTCTCCCAGCACATCCAACTCCTGGTTTTGGTCCTCCAGACTCAACACAATAGACACCATTATATCCTTTAACTATAAAATCATCTATATCAATATCTTTTTTTTCTTTTAATAACTCTAAAACTGTTGGAATTTCTTCATCATCTCTTAACAAAGTAGTACAATCTGCTTTAGGGTCACATCCAACAACTAAAACATTATATCTTTCTCCTAAAACTGCTGCCAAATTACATACAGTTGTTGATTTTCCAATACCCCCCTTCCCATAAATTGCTATTTGTCTTATTTTATCCCTCTAAGAATATTTTAGCATATTCAAAAGCTTTTAAATCAGCTATTTCTCCATGACCTGGAAGAATTGTATCAATTCCTTTTTTATAGGAAATATTTTCTAATAAATAAATTGATTTCTTTAGCTCTTCAAAATTTCCAGTAGGAAAATCCCATCTTCCAATTGAATTAGAAAATAAAGTATCTCCAGTTATTAAATAATTTTTATATATTAATGATATAGAACCATAAGTATGGCCAGGAGTTTCAATAATTTCAAAATTTAACTCATCAACAATTTCAGATAATGGAATTATTTCTTTTGGTGGTATTAATTTTGAGTTAAATAAATAGGATACAGTAACTTCATCAGCATTTTTTAAATGCTTAACTTCTCTATCATGAATTATAGTAGGACATCCAAAAATTTCCTCTAAAATATAATTTCCTGAGGTATGGTCATAATGACAGTGTGTATTAATAATAAAATCTACTTTTTTAACATTATCTAAAATAAAATTAACATTTTCCTCAGTTCCAGGGTCTATAATGATATTATCAATTAAATAGGTATTTGAGCTCCAACCAACACCATAAAATATTTTTATCATTGTTTATACACCATTAACTTATCTAAAACTATTTTTAAATCTGTTTTTTTAGTTATATCTGTTTCTTTTTTTAAAAGTTCTTCTACTTTTTTCTTTAGCTCATCAAGATTTTTACATGATAATATAAGCTCTTTTATAAACTCTACATTTGAAACATAAGGTAAAACTTCATATAGAAATAGTTCAATTTCTCTTTTTTGGTTCATATCTATCCCTTATTGCTATTTCTCTAACTAATAGAGTAATTTCTCTTTCCAATTTATCTATTTTAGCATACAATTTATAAACTAAATAAAATAAAATAATTATTGATAAATAAATAACAACATCTATACCTCTCCCAACTCCAAAATATTCTGCTAAATCACTCATATAATTAGGATAGGATATAAGTATTAAAGCAATAATCCAAACTAAACTCCAAATAAACCCTTCAAAAATAGATATTTCTCTTCTTTTTGTTTTAACTATTGAATTAATAAGCATAAAAATACAAAATATTAATCCAACAATTTGAATAAGACTCATTTTTTCGCCTTTATAATAGTTATAGGATTTCTACATAAAAACATATGCCCAGGAGTTATTTTTTTTGAATAGGATATATTAACTAAAACTGCTGAACAGTCATAAAAATTTTCTAAAAAACTTAAAATTTTTAAAGTATTTTCTAAGATAATTGTATTTGTAACTATAATTTTAGTATCATTTTGAACTAAAATTTTTAATATTTCTTCTATATTTTTAGTTCCTCCTATAAAGGCTTTATTAAAGTTAAGGTTTTTTAATATTTCTTTAGCATTTCCATGAATAACTTCACAGTTTTTAATATTAAATTTCTCAATATTTTTTTTAGTTAATTCAATAGCCTTTTTATTAACATCTATAGCATAGACTTTTTTAACTCTTTTTGCAATATCTACACTCATAGCCCCAGTTCCACAACCAACATCTACAACTATATCATTCTTATTTAACTCCAATTTATATAATGAAATAGCCCTAATCTCTTCTTTGGTCATAGGAATATCTTTTTCTCTAATAAATTCTTCATCATCCAAGGCTAATCCCTTATAATTATTCCTTTTTCTTTGCAGTAATCTTTAATCTCTTTTATTGTATATTCTTTATAATGTAAAATTCCCGCCATTAAAGCTGCATCTGCATCATTAATAAATGCCTGATAAACATGCTCCAACTTTCCACAACCTCCACTTGCAATAACAGGTAACTTTACAGTTTTGGCAATACTCCTAATTAAAGCTAAATCATAACCTTGCTTAGTTCCATCTCTGTCTATACTTGTTAGTAATATTTCTCCAGCTCCTAATTCTTCAACTTTTTTAGCCCAGTTTATTGCATCTATTCCAGTTCCTTTTTTCCTCCATATATATATACTTCAAACCAACAATATCCATCTTCAACCTTTACAATGTTTTTAAAAGTTAAATCTAATTCATCCTCATTAACATAATGTCTCTTTGCATCAATTGCTACAACTATACATTGACTACCAAAAATTTCACTTGCCTCTTTTATTAAATTTGGGTTTTTTACTGCTGCAGTATTTATAGAAACTTTATCAGCTCCAGCATTTAAAATCTTTCTTATATCTTCAATACTCTTTATACCCCCTCCAACAGTTAGAGGAACAAATACCTTTTCAGCAGTTTTTTCTACAACATCAATTAATATGTCTCTATTCTCTGATGATGCAGTAATATCTAAAAATACTAATTCATCAGCTCCTTCATTATCATAGTATTCAGCCAACTCAACAGGGTCTCCAGCATCCCTAAGGTTTAAAAATTTAGTTCCTTTAACAACTCTTCCATTTTTTATATCTAAACATGGGATTATTCTTTTAGCAAGCATTTATAATTCCTCCTCATCTTCTAATCCATATATCTCTTTGGCTAATTTTAAAGCTCTTAGTGATGCTAAATCTTTCTCTAAGTATGTTTTAACAGTATTATTAATAAACTTTTTAAATTCTTTTGAGAATTTTGTTTTCATTCTTATTATTGGAGTACTTTCTTTCCATTGTCTTTCTACATTAATATCATAAGGTAAAACACCTAATAAATCATCTGCAATTTCCTCTAAATCAGTATGTCCAACATATTTATTAACAATAATCCCCTCATTTCCTAATCCTAAATCTTCCAATAAATCCATGGTTTTTAAGGTATTGGAAATCCCTGGAATACTATCATCAGAAACGATAAGAACTTTATCTATATATTCATATATACCTGCATATGTTAGTATATTATCCTCAGTAATGTTTGGAGGTAAATCTAAGACAATAATTTCACATTCATCAGCTAAAAAAGTTAATAAATCATTAAACTTTTCAGTATCAAATTTACTTTGAAAAACTTCAGTAGTAACTCCAGCAGGTATAACAATTAAGTCATCATAATTATACATAATATCTTCTAATGTAGACTCTCCTATAAAATAAGTATTTATATTATGTTCAACATCTTCCAAATTAAAAACAAATGATGAAGTTCCTGCAAAAAAATCACAGTCAATATAAGCAGTTTTTATAGATTGGCTTAAATAGTAAGCAAAATTTGTTGCTAAAGTTGTTTTTCCTGTACCTCCTTGGAGGTTATAAAAGGCTATTTTCATTATTAGTCACCTAAATAAATATATTTAGGAGGATTATCAATTACATACATATAACTATCTTTTTTGTATTCCTCTATATTGTATAGGTTATATGGAAAGTTCTTTTTAAATATAGTTATCTTTACATTTTTGTTATCTTTTATGTATATAACATTTCTTTTTTTAAAAATTATAAAGTTTTTCTTATACTTTGTAAGCCATTCAGCTAAATTTTTAAAGTCCATTATACAAGTACCATTTTCTTTTAGTTCAATCAATAATTTTGGCTTAAACATTATTATATTTGATACATAAACTCCAAAATCTTCATCTTTAGGAGGGATATAAGTCATATTTAAAATTTTTACACCATAATAATCACATAATAGTGTTGGAATATAAATAATAGGAATATTATCAACTATATTGAATCCTTTGCTACCTGGAACTATAAGATACTTAATTTTTTTGTTAATATCTAATGAATAACTATAATTATCAGAATTTAAATCCTCTTTACCTAAAATTACATTAAGCAAATAAGAATCTGAGGATAATAAAAATAATCCATCAACACCCTTAGCTAATAAATAGGCATAGTTTCTAACATACCAATCTTCAAAATATTTATATCTTTCCCATAAATCAGAATCATCAGTTACATATCTTCCTTCATAGTACCAACCTTCAGCTGACTTTTCATTATCATTCCAAAATGGCTCATTATCTTCATGATAATATTCATTTTTAGATTCTGGTCCATACTCCCAATATCCATAATCTTCAGTTCCTTTATAATGGATTACATTAGGATATAAATCTCCATATGGTTCATCAAAAGTTTCAGGAGCTTTTTCTAAGTATATTAGTGGATAATAACTTAAACCAACAATATCATCATTATTTATATAATAGGAATAATATGAATTAAAATAGAGGTGGGTATAGTTAGTGTAATATTTTTTAAACCAATAGTCATTTAACAATTCTTTAGCTTCATCTATATCAACATCAGTTTTTTGAACTAATTTTATTCCTTCATCTCCAGTTACAATATAACTAACATTAATTCCTAAAGATTTTAGAGCTTTGATTGATTTTAATTTATTTTTAATAACATCCTCATCTAATAAATCAACTTTTATTTTTCTTCCTGCAACTTCAATGGCATAATCTCCATTTTCATCAGGAATTATTTTCTGTATTCCAACACCAGCAACTAAAATATTTTTGTAGTATGGTGGAACCTTATTTATATATGCAAAAACTCCTCCATTTTTAGCTATATATTTCCCAATAATATTTAATGTTTTAATATTGTTAAGATTTGTATCATACAAAAATAAAAGCTTATTTTTTCTTATCTCATAAACACCATCAGATATTTTTGGATAGGAGATTTTATATACTGTTTTCTTACTAACATTGACAGGAGGATAAAAAATATAAATTCCATCTTTATTTCTTATGTAGTACTTTTTTGGATAAATTATAAAGATTCCTTTATTATCTACAAATGTATAATTATATGTTTCAGGAATCATTGTTGGGGGTTTGTTAAATGTATATATAACCCTATACTCATCACTTTTATTTTTTGGAGGAATAAAAATATAACTTCCATCTGCTCTTCTAATAACATATTTTTTTGGATATAGAATAAATGTTCCATTATTTATTAAAACATAACCATCAAAGTTAGGAATATACTTTGGATTAGGCACTTTTATTATATATGGTTTGATAAATTCAAATTTAGAATGATTAACATTAACAGGAGGATTGAAAATATAAATCCCATCTTCATCTCTATAAACAGTATATTTTTTATATAATAGTATTTTATCAGTTACTAAGGTATAGTTATATAAATCTGGAATTTTTGAAGGAGTATATTCTTTAACACCTAAGTATGTTAATAAATATCTTGTATTTTTATCTAATTTGTCTAAGCATAAAATAGTTAATGTATTGTTATTATCTAATATTTTGTTTAATTCATCAATACTTTTTATATCTGATAACTTTATTAACTCAATTGGGATAGTAGAGATATATTTATACTCTAAACTTTCTGAAAAAACATAAGGTAAAGAAAATAAAATTAATAAAAACATTAATTTCTTCATTATTATCTACCTAATTAAAGTTTTTCAATTTTTTCAATATACATTAAAGGGTAGTCCAACTCTTTAATATATTCTAATTTAAAATATACTCTAATTTTATTAACTTTTATAGTTAGTTCAACATATAACATATCTCCACTTAATGACTTATATTTTTCTTCTACATTCTTTATATTAACTCTTACATCTTCAACAAATGGCTGGTTTTTTATACTCTCTTCAATAGCTTTCTCTAAACTTTCCTTACTCTTTTTATTTACAGGAGTTCCTACAAATTGGTGGAATAACGCCCCTAAACTAATTCCTCCCTCAAAAATAGCCCTCTCCTTATCTGAAAGATTTTTAAAATATTTGTTAAAAATTTCATTTTCTTCAATTCTCATAATTTCAGCATTTTCTCAATTGGTTTTTTTGCCTTCTCAATAATTTCATCACTTAGAACAACTTCATATATCTCTTCTTTTAATGCTCTATAAAGCTTTTCTAAAGTAATTTGTTTCATTTCTTTACATATTGCATTTTCATTTAGAGGAATTAATTCTCTATTATCTAAACCTTTCTTTTCAATTTCATATTTTATCCTATCTATTAAACCTACTTCTGTTCCAATAATATAAATTCCTTCCTCTTCAATAACTTTTTTAACCATACCACTGGTACTTAATATATAGTCAGCTTCATCTTGTATTTCTGGATTACATTCTGGATGTACCAATAAAATAGCATCAGGATATTTTTCTTTTACTTTTTTTACATCCTCAATAGTAATAAGTTGATGCACATAACAACCTCCATCTTTTGGAATAGGAATAACCTTTTTATCTGTATTTTTTTGTACATAATATGCCAGATTTTTATCTGGACCAAATAAAATAACATCTTCCTCTAAACTTTCAACAACTTTTAAAGCATTTGCAGAAGTACATACAATATCAGCCATTGCTTTTGTTTCAGCAGTAGTATTGACATATACAACCAATGGAGCATTATTATATCTTTTTTTATATTCAATAATAATTTCTTTTGGTAGTTGATGAGCCATTGGACATTGAGTATCTTTAACCTCTGGAAGTAAAACTTTTTTATCTGGGTTAATCACTTTAGCAGTTTCAGCCATAAAATCTACTCCACAGAAAACTATAATATCTGCATCAGTTTCTTTTGCTTTAATACAAAGTTCTAAAGAATCTCCAAGAAAATCAGCAATTCTCTGAATTTCATAAGGTTGATAATTATGGGCTAAAATAATAGCATTTTTTTCTTCTTTTAGTTTTTTATTTCTCTAATTATTCCCATTCTATCCACCTATAATTGATAACCATTATTTTTTAATCTTTCTAAAACCATATCAAAAGTTGGTAAATTAGTTTGGCATCCTTTTTTTTCAACAACAAAAGAAGCAACAGCTGAACCCAATAATCCAGCTTTATAAAAATCTTTATACTTAAGATAACCAACTAAAAAACCAGCTCTATATGCATCTCCTGCTCCAGTAGGGTCAATAGTAGCATTGGATTTTATGCATGGGATATTTATGATATTATCCTTTGTATATATTTTACTTCCTTCTTTACCATAAGTAATTATAAGGGCATCAACATATTTTAAATAATCTTTAATATCAAAATTTAATAATTTACTGGCTTTCTCAAATTCATAATTATTAAAAAATAAAAAGTTAGTATTTTTTATAATATTAAATAAAGTATCTTTACTATATTGAGGTAAATCCTGTCCTGGGTCAAAGGAGATAATAGCCTTTTTATTTTTGGCTACTTTCAGGTTATATTCAGGGTCACCTGTAGCTATATGAATAATTTCTCCATCTGGCAATTCTGGACTTAAATCTTTAAAGTGCTTAGAGGCTCCCCATAAGAAGAATGTCATTTGATTGTTATCTTTATCAGTAAATATCCATGCCTTAGGAGTTTCCTCTTCAGTAGAGTAATACAACTTAGAAATATTTACACCAATATTTTTTAAATAACTTTCATAATTTAAGAATTCAAAGTCATACCCAACACATGATATAAGTTCAGAATTATAACCAAGTTTTTTTATAGCAACTGAGACATTTGCAGCAGCTCCACCAAAATATTTTTTAACTGTTGGTATTTGAATGGATGTATTTGGCTCTGGGAATTTCTCAATATTAAATATATGATCTACAGCAGTATGGCCTACAACAGAAATCATAACTTAACCCCCCTAAATAATTGGTGAATTATTATGAAGTTAAGAATGAAACCAGAGGATTTTATTGTGGAGGAGATTGTTGATTTTGAAAAGATTAAAGGAAATAAATGTTATTTATATAAATTAACTAAAAGAAATATTGAAAGTTTAAAAGCTTTTTCATATATATCTAAGAAATTTAAAATTCCTCTTAAAGATATTGGTTACTGTGGGTTAAAAGATAGACATGCTATAACCACTCAATATATATCTATTCCAAAAAAGTATGGGATATTAGAGTTGGATGAGAAAAATTTAAAAGTTAAACATATAGGTGAAAGTAAATTTCTATTATTAGGAGATTTAGAAGGAAATAAATTTGAAATAACTGTTAGAGATATTAAAAAGGAAGATATTGAAAGAATAAAAGAAAATTTAAGAAATCTTTATTTAGGAGCTCCTAACTACTTTGATAGTCAAAGATTTGGAAGTGTATTTAACAAAAAATTTATTGCTAAGGAGATTATAAAAGGAAATTATGAAGAAGCTATAAAAATTTTATTAACAAAATATAAAAAATCAGAAAAAAAGAAAATCAAAGATTTAAAAAGATTTATAAATCAACATTGGGGAGATTGGAGCAAAATTTGGAAGTATATAGAGGACAATAACATAAAAGCTAAGATGTTTGTAAATATTGTAAGAGAACTAAAAAAGAGTAATGACTATAAAAAAGCTTTAAAATATGTTGATAATAGATTAAAAAAAATATTTGTCTCAGCTTATCAAAGTTATTTGTGGAATGAATGTGTAAAAGAGTTTTTATATAAATATATTCCTAAAGAAGATAGGGTTTATTATAAATATGAATGTGGAGAATTAATGTTCTATCTAAATATAGATGATGATATATTTTTAGAACTTAAAAATAAAAAATTTCCTACAATTTCTCCAGATGGAAAATATAATGATGATGAACTAAAAATAATTAATAAAATTCTAAAAAAGGAGAATATAAGAATGGAAGAGCTAAATAAATTAAATATAATAGGAAGATTTATATATTCAGAAAGAAATATATTAAATATTCCAAAAAATTTAAAAGTAGGTAATTTTGAAGAAGATGAATTAAATAAAAATAAATATAAACTAAAATTAAATTTTCAATTAAATAAAGGAAGTTATGCAACAATAATTATAAAGAGGGCATTTTTATGATAAAGGAAATTGAAATAAACAATTGTAAGATTTATTTAGTAGGAACTGCACATATTTCTAAAGATAGTATTGAAGAGGTTAAAAATATTATTAATCAAGTTAATCCAGAAGGAGTAGCAGTTGAATTAGATGAAAAAAGATTTTTATCATTAATTTCATGAGAAAAAAAGATAGATATTAAACAAGTTTTAAAAACAGGAGATTTTACAAAATTTTTAATTTACATTATATTGGCAAGTTCTCAAAAAAAGATTGGAGAAAGTTTTGGAATTAAACCTGGAGAAGAAATGAAAACTGCTATAGATATGGCTTCTTCTTTATCAATTCCTATATATCTAATAGATAGAGATATTAATATAACATTGTCAAGATTATTAAATGAAATGTCTCTAAAAGAAAAATTAAAACTATTTTATGAAATTTTAAATGCTGAAGAAATTGAAGTTTCTGAAGAGGATATAAATAAAATGATTAAAAATCCAGAAAAATTTATTTCATTACTTAAAGATATGTCTCCAACAATGTTTAGGGTTTTAGTTAATGAAAGAGATAGATATATGGCAAAAAAGATTTTTGAGTTGAGTAAAGTTAAAAACTCTTTAGTTGTTGTTGTAGGAGCAGGGCATGTTAAAGGAATCATAAACTATTTAGAGAAATTAAAGGATGGTTATGATTATGATATATATGAATTATTAAAAGTTAAAAAAAAGAAATTTAAAATTGGAAAGATATTTAGCTATTTATTAACCATTGCAATATTTGGAATTTTAGGTTATATAATATTTTATTCTATAAACAATCCAGATATTTTAAAGTTATTAACAATAAATTGGATACTATTAACTGGAGGACTTGCAAGTTTGGGAGTAATATTAGCAAGGGGAAAACCATTAACTGCATTAGTTGCTTTTTTATCAGCTCCAATAACTACTCTTATCCCATTACCATTTGCTGCTGTAGGAACTGTAACAGGATTAATAGAGTTAAAATTTAGAGAAATCAATGAAGAGGATATAATTAATTTTATAAATACAAATTCATTAAAAGAACTTCTAAATAATAATTTATTTAGAATTTTATTGGTTGCCACATTATCTAATATTGGAGCATCTATAGGAGTATTTTACTGTTTAGGTAAATTTATTAATCTTATATAAGGGGGATAGATATGAAGGAAAAAACTTTTGTTGCTATAAAACCAGATGCTGTTAAAAGAAAACTAATAGGAAAAATAATAGAAAGATTCGAAAATAAAGGGCTTGATATTATAGCTATGAAAATGGTTAGATTAAATAGAGAACTTGCCGAAAAATACTATGAAGAACATAAAGGAAAAGATTTTTTTGAGGATTTAATTAATTTTATAACTTCTGGGAGAATAGTTTTAATGGTTATTGAAGGGGAAAATGCTATTTCAGTAGTTAGAAAAATGATAGGGATGACTGACCCAACTGAGGCAGACCCAGGAACTATAAGAGGAGATTTTGGTACAAAACTACCAGAAAATATTATTCATGCTTCTGATTCCAAAAAAAGTGCAGAGAGGGAGATTAAATTATTCTTTGGGGATGATGTATGGGAATCAGAACATTAATTTATTTATTAGTATTATTTATTTTATTAATCTTCTCAGGAGCCACTCTAATTAATTTTATAAACTCTTTTCTTGGAGATGAAGATAATAAAAATAATACTAATGATGGGTTATTATCTATAATAACTCAAAAGCCTATAGTAGTAAATACAACACAAGAAAAACCTGTAGTTATTCATAACCTAACTATTAAGGTAATTGATGTTTATAAAACTGATGAGATAAAAGGGAGCTTAGGAACAAAAAAAATAGAAAATAATTCTTTATCCTATTTAGTTATAAAATTGGAAATTAATAATAATAGAAATTATCCTTTATTTGTAAGTAATTTAGATTTTTATTTTATAGATAATAGTGGAAATAAATATTATCCTGAGGATTATTTAGATGTTGAAAATAGTTTAACAATGGTAAATTTAAGACCTTATACTTCCTATACTGGGTTATTAATATTTAAAGTTCCAAAAAATATAACAGAGGGTTATTTGATTTATGAATTAAAAAATCTAAAAGTATCTACTTCAAATTTAGAAGGAAATATTAAAGAGACAGTAAAAAAATCTATTAATACCTACAAAGAAGTTATAAAAAATTATGAAATTAAAATTTATATAAAAGATATCAAATATAAAAATTTATAAATATAAAATAATAAAAAAATAAAATTTTAAGAGTTTAGGAGATTAGAATTCTTCATCTCCGCCCATGTCTGAGCCTTCTCCTCCTTTTCCTTTATCTGAATCTGATTTTTCTGCTGCTATGACATCGTCAATTCTTAACAACATTATAGATGCTTCAGTTGCGGAATCGATTGCATGTGTTTTAACTTTTAATGGTTAGACTACTCCTTTTTCAAACATGTCAACAACGTCTCCACTGAAGACATCTAATCCATAAGTTTCTCCGCCTTCTTCTTCATGTTTAGCTCTTAATTTAACTAACATGTCGATTGGGTCTAATCCAGAGTTTTCTGCTAATGTTCTTGGAATTACTTCTAAAGCATCTGCAAATGCTTTAACTGCTAATTGTTCTTTTCCTGCAACACTTTCAGCATATTTTCTTAATCTTTTAGCTAATTCTATTTCAGCTGCTCCTCCACCAGCTACAATTCTTCCATCTTCTAATGCACATTTAACGACTCCAATAGCGTCATCAATAGCTCTTGCAACTTCTTCAACAACGTGTTCAGTTGCTCCTCTTGCTAATATTGTAACTGCTTTTGGATGTTTACATTCTTCAACAAATATCATTGCGTCTCCAGCAACTTTTCTCTCTTCGACTAATCCAGCTTCTCCTAAATCTTCAGCAGTTAAGTCATCAATTTTAGTTACTATTCTTGCACCAGTAGCTTTAGCTAATTTTTCCATATCTGATTTTTTAACTCTTCTAACTGCTAAGATTCCTTTCTAGCTAAGTAGTATTGTGCTAAGTCATCAATTCCTTTTTGACAGAATACAACATTAGCCCCAGTATAGGCTATTTTTTCAACCATATCTTTAATCATTTTTTCTTCTTGTTCAATGAATTCCATTAACTTAGCAGGGTCAGTTATTCTTATTTCAGCATCAGTTTCAGTTTCTTTAACTTCAATTGGACAGTTTAACAATGCAATCTTAGCATTTTCTACTCTTTTTGGCATTTCTGGATGTACTCTTTCTTTGTCAATAACTACTCCTCTTATTAAAGTTGTTTCTTCAATTGGAGCTCCTTCTTTTTTCTCAACTTTTATTAAATCTTTATCAACTTTTCCAGTTTCTTCATCAACAACAGAGGTAACAGCTTCAACAACAATATCAGCTAATTTTTCTCTTGCTTTTTCTGCACCTTTACCAGTAATTGAAGTCATTGCAATTTTCTTTAACATTTCTTTGTCATCAGCTTTTATTTCTTTAGCAATGTTTTTAACTTCTTCAATTGCTTTATTTCTTGCTAATTCAAATCCATTTATTATTACAGTTGGGTGGATATTTTGGTCTAATAATTCTTCAGCTTGTTTTAATAATTCTCCAGCAATAACTACTGCGGTAGTTGTTCCATCTCCAACTTCTTTTTCTTGGGTTTTAGCAACTTCAATTAACATTTTAGCAGCTGGATGTTCAACACTCATTTCTTTTAATATTGTAACTCCATCGTTAGTTACAATAATGTCTCCTAATTCATCTACTAACATTTTGTCCATTCCTTTTGGTCCTAAGGTAGTTCTAACAGTTTCAGCGATTATTCTACCTGCTAAGATATTCATTCTTTGAGCGTCTTTTCCTACGTATCTTTTAACGTTTTGTGGTAAAACTACTATTGGTGCTCCTGCCATTGCCATCTTTTATCACCTTTTTCTTTGTCTCTTTCTTCGGTATAATTATGTTGTAGATATTCTATATATATTTTACGGTTTTGTGTTTATTTATGACACATAAATACACAGAAAAAGGTTTTAGAAAATAGTATTATAAGTTAATTTAAGCGTGAAATAATGATAAGAGAAGTAGTTATAAAAAAAGTTGTAAATAATCAAATAATAGAAACTAAAGATTATATTGCTGAAGAAAAAAATATAAATATATATATTAATGATAAATTTGTTAGGAAAATTACTTTATCCCCAAATAACTTAGAAGAGTTTGGTTATGGATATAGTATAAGTGAAGGTTTATTAAAAAGAGTTGATGATGTTAAGATATCTGGAGATAATATATATATTTATGGGGAAGAAGGAAAATTAAACCTTAAAAAAAACTATAATATTGACATTAAAAGGGCTATTAATTATAAGGTACAACCTAAATATTGGAAATTAACTGGTGCTTTTCATTGGGCAGTGTTGTTTATAGATAACAAAATTTTTATGGTTGAAGATATTGGAAGACATAATGCTATAGATAAGGTTGTAGGCTTTGCCGTAAAAAATGATTTAAATCTTGGAAATAGTATTTTAAGATTTAGTGGTAGAATAAACTCAGAAATAATAAATAAAGTTATTAATTCAAATATTCCAGTTATTATTTCAAAAGCTCCACCAACATATAATGCACTATTGTTAGCAAAAGAACATAATATAAAAATTATAGGATTTTTAAGAGATAATAAATATAACATCTACTAAATTATTTCTACTCTATCTAAATAATCAACCTCTAAATATTTAGCAGCATTATCCATAAATTTAGCAATTTCTAAAAATCCCTCACTATTTATTAAGCATAAAAAACCTTCTTTTTCTTCAAAATATGACTTTACAAACTTACATTTAATTTTTTTTATTCCTGTTTTAGTTATAAATTTGATAGTTATAATATCTCCATAGTTAAAATTAATTTCATTCTCTTTAACATTTGTTATAATATTTCCAAATCTATCAATATGAATTACTTTTTTAATAGAGTTATCAAACTTTACAAAATCATTAATTTCTATCCCTTCAAAAACTCCAGATATTAATTCAGCACCAACAACAGCATAAATATCTCTTCCATGAAAAGTATTGGAAGGAGTATATTTTTTTTCATCTATTAAATAAATCTTTTTTATTTTTAGTATATCTGTTACATAACTAAAAATACCATTATCAGGACCTACTAAAAAACCCTTGTTAGTTTCAATTACTATACTTCTTCTCTTACTTCCAACAGTTGGGTCTACAACAGCAATATGAACAGCTTCAGGAAAAAAAGGAACAAATTCTAATAATACATAGGCACAATGGTAGATATTAAATGGCTTAATATTGTGGGTAATATCAATAATTTTTGCATCTTTATTATACTTTTTTAATGTTGATAGTATTTTCCCTTTCATTGCTCCAGTAAATCCTTCAGAATCTCCAAAATCTGTGGTTAGTGTAATAATATCCATAAAACTCACAAAAAAATTTATTTAATAAGTTAATAAGATTTTAATTTATTAATTAAGTATGGCATTAATCCACCAGCTTCTAAGATTTCCATCATAAACTCAGGTATTTTTTGCCCTTGAATTGTTTCTCCAGTAGTTAGGTTTTTAATAATCCCAGTTTTTAAATCTACCTCTAACTCATCACCTTCCTTTACTTTATTATATATTCCTTTACATTCAATTAATGGCAAACCAATATTTATAGCATTTCTATAAAAAATTCTTGCAAAACTTTCAGCTATAACACAACTTATTCCAGCAGCTTTTAAACCAATAGGTGCATGCTCTCTTGAAGACCCACAACCAAAATTTTTACCTGCTACTATTATATCTCCTTTCTTTATTTTTTTGGGAAAATCTTCATCTATTCCAGTCATAACATACTTAGCTAATTCTTCAGGTTTTGTATATATTAAATACCTTGCAGGCATTATAGCATCTGTATCTACATTATCTCCAAATTTCCAAACTCTTCCTTTTATCATATAATATCCCTCAGGTTATGTTTTATAAATAGTTTTAATATTTATTGTTCATTTTTAAGCTTTTCAATTCTTTTTTTAAACTCATCTTCATTAACAGTTTTTTCAATACCCAAATATTTTAAAACTGTATTGGCATATTTTAAACTTTCCTCATCTATATTATCTCCTAAATATAATCCTTTACAATATCTTAAGAACCAGATATCATAAGTTATTATTAATTCTCCATTTTTATACTGAATAGAATATGGTCTAAATCTACAAATTAATGGTCTAACTGGATATATTAAACATTTTTTATTATCAAAGTCATAAAATATACATTTCCCTTTAATTTCTTTTAACTCTCCTATTTTCCCATTAAAAAATTTACAATATTCTTTAATAACCTTGTTGAGAGGAATATTTAAATAACCTGCAATTTTAGATAAATCTTTTTTAGTTACTGTTGGAGCATCACAACAAAATCCACATTTTTTACATTTGAATCCTATACCTTTTAATACTACTTTCATTATTTCAACCTTTAAATATTTAAGGTGAAAACTTTGCAAGGAATTAGAGTAAATACTCTAAAGATATCTCCAGATATATTAAGAGAAAGATTAGAAAATAAAGGTGTTGTATTAGAAAAAACATTTTTAAATTATGCTTTTAAGGTTATAAAAAGTCCTTTTTCAATTGGTTCAACTCCTGAGTATTTATTTGGGTATTATATCCCTCAATCTCTCTCCTCTTTAATCCCGCCTGTTGTTTTAAATCCTTCTAAGGATGATTTTGTTTTAGATATGTGTTCAGCTCCAGGGGGAAAATTAACACATATATCCCAACTTATGAATAATGAAGGCTGTGTATTGGCTATTGAGATTAGTAATAAAAGAATAAAAGCATTAAAATCTAATATTAATAGAATGGGAATAATTAATGCTATTGTGGTTAATAAAGATATGAGAATTTATAAAGATTACTTAATAAATAAAAATATAAAATTTGATAAAATCTTATTAGATGCTCCATGTTCTGGGAATATTGTTAAAGATAAAAATAGATGTGTTGATAAAAAAGATATATTATACTGCTCTGAAAGGCAGAAAATATTATTAAATATTGGGATAGATTTATTAAAAGTGGGTGGAGAGTTGGTTTATTCAACATGTTCAATGGAGGAAGAGGAAAATGAGGATGTTATAAGATATATTTTAAAAGTAAGAGATGATATTAAAATAGAAAAGATTAATCCAAATAAATTTAAAGGTTTAAATGTTAAAGAAAGCTTTAAAGGTACTTTAAGGGTTTTACCTCCAGATGAACCTTTTTTTATAGCTAAAATTAAAAAAATAAAGTGAAAAAAATATGTGTTCAATTTCAGGAATAATAGCTAAAAAGGAGATAGATATAAAATATTCCATAAATATGATGAAAATTCTTAATCATAGAGGAAAGGATGGTTCAGGAATTTATATTGATGATGAAGTAATATATCTTAAAAATTTTGATGATTTAGATTTAAAAGATTATCATTTTTATATTTCTTTTGGACATAATAGATTGGCTATTGTTGGAAACTATCTCCAACCAATACCTAATGAAAACGAGACCCTTTGGGTAATATGTAATGGAGAAATTTATAACTATATTGAATTAATGACAGAGTTAAGAAATCATAACTATAAAACAGATTCAGATAGTGAAGTTATTTTACATCTTTATGAAGAAAAAGCATTAAATAAATTATATGGTGATTATGCCTTTGCAATTTATGACAAAAGAAAAAATATTCTTGTTTTAGGAAGGGATAGGTTTGGAGTAAAACCACTCTATTATGTTGAAACTGATGAATACTTTGCCTTTGCATCAGAAAGAAAAGCTTTATGGCATCTTTTGGTAAATATAAACAATGAAGATAAAAATATTGATAAATTAAACTCAAAGATTAAAAGATTAAAACCAAATAGTTACTTAATTTATTATTTAGATAATAATAGGTTTGAAATTGTAGAAAAACCTGTTGTAAAATATCAAAAAGATATTAAGATAGATTATAAAAAAGCAGTTGAAATTCTTGACTCATTAATAAAAAAATCAGTATATAAGAGAGTTAGAGGTTTGGATAGGGTAGGAATTATATGCTCTGGAGGTGTGGATAGTTCATTAATTGCATATTATTCTTCATTATACACTAACATAACATTATACTCTGTTGGTTTAGAGGAAAGTGAAGATATAATATATACTGAAAAACTTGCTGATTATTTAAATGTAGATTACAAAATTAAAATAATTGATGAAGATGAATATGAACATTATCTATTTAGGACTGCTAAAGCAGTTGATGAGATAACACTTTTAAATCTATCTGTTGGAATTCCAATATTGGTAAGCTCTGAATTAGCTAAAAAAGATAATTTAAAAGTTGTTCTTTCTGGACAGGGAGCTGATGAGATTTTTGGTGGTTATAAGAGATATGAAAGGGCTAAAAATCTAAAAGATGAGCTTATAAAAGATATTTCAAATTTATATAAGGTTAATTTAGAGAGAGATGACCATTGTTCTATGGCTAATACTATTGAGTTAAGAGTTCCATTTTTAGATGAAAATGTTGTTGATTTTTCTCTTTCACTTCCAGAAGAGTATTTAAAATCAGATTTAAGAAAAAGAATTTTAAGGGATGTTGCTAAAAAATATCTTCCTGAAGAAATTGCTTTTAGACCTAAAAAAGCTGCTCAGTATGGTAGTGGTTCAGAAAAATTAATTTATAAAGTTGCCAAAAAATATGGTTACTCAAAAAAAAGAATTAATGAGTTTTTAGATGTTATTAAGAGGAAGATAGAGAATGAAATATTATAATGCCTTAGCTAAATATTATGACTCTTTATATAAATTAAAATATATGAGGGAAGTTGAGAAAAAGATAATCTTTAAAGAAATTAAAGAGAACTATTTAGTTTTAGATATTGGTTGTGGTACAGGAGAACAGTTAAAATATATAAAAAATGGAATAGGTTTAGATATATCTATAGAGATGGCAAAAATTGCATATAAAAAAACAAATAAACCTGTTGTTGTTGGAAATGTTGAACATCTACCATTTAAAAATAAAAGTTTTGATGCGGTTATATCTTTTTTTGGAGCCTTAAATCATTGTAATATTAGGAGGGCATTTAGAGAAATTAGAAGAGTGTTAAAAGATGATGGTATTTTTATATTCACAGTTGCCAATGTTTATGATATAAAATGGATATTAAAAAATCTTAAAAATCCAAAGAAAATTAAAAAATCAATAATAAAAAGAAAGGGAGAAATTGTTAAATATATTGATAATAAAAAATATAAGGTTAAAACAAAATTCTATTCCCTTGAGGAAATAAAAAGATTACTAAATGAAGAAAATTTTAAAATAAAATATACTTTTGGTCTTTCAAATCTTCCAACTGATAAATTTCTCTATAAAAGTCCTTTTAAATATATTTCCACATATATTGGTTTTGTGGTGGAAAAATGATAATTGCTGGAATAACTGACTTACATGGAAAATTTCCAAAAGTATTATATGATATTAAGGATAAAATAGATGTATTAACTGTTTCAGGAGATATTACTCATTTTGGAAAGGGTATTGAAATTATTGAGGATTTGGCTGAATTATCTGATTATGTTGAAGTTCTTTGTGTTCCTGGAAATTGTGATACTAAGGAAGTTATAGATGAACTAAATAGTTTTAATCTAAATATTGATAGAAAAATAAAAAAGATAGATAATTTTAATTTTTTGGGAATAGGTGGGAGTAATACAACACCATTTAATACATGTTATGAGTACAAAGATGAGGATTTAAGATTAGAGCTTGAGAAATTTAGAGGATTAAAAAATATTATTTTAATAAGCCATGCTCCACCTTACAACACTATGGCCGATAGAGTTGGATATGAACATGTTGGTAGTAAAGCAATTAGGGAGTTTATAGAATCTGAAAATGTTATATTCTGTGCCTGTGGGCATATTCATGAAAGTAGGTGTATAGATAAAATTAATGACACCATTATAGTAAATCCTTCTCCATATTCATATTATATATATGACACAAAAAAAGGGATTGTTGTTTTAGAAGATTTTAAGGGGATATAATGATAGAACTTGCTAAGAACCATTTTAAAAAAGTTTTAAATATGGTAGTTAATAAGGATTGTAAATATTATCCATGTCATTATGAAGGACAAACCTGTATTTGGTGTTTTTGTCCATTTTATCCATGTGAAGATAATAGTTTAGGAGAATATATTACAAAAAAAGATGGGTCCAAAGTTTGGAGTTGTGAAAAATGTTTTTGGATACATAATGAAGATGTAGCCATTGAGATTTTAAGAGAGATTATAAAATTAGTTAAGGATAAAAATTCTGAAGAAGCTCTAAAATTATTTGAAAATAGGGAACTACTTTTAAAAATAAAAAATAAGGTTAAAGAGGAGAAAAAATAATTGGTGAGATTATTTTATTAGAGGTAGCATACATAATTAATTTTTTTTTACTTTTACTTGCATCTATAGAAGATATAAAAACTAAAATAATCCCTCATAAATATGTAATTTTAATGTTTTTAATTAATCTACCTATAGGATACTATTATTTTGGTTTTGATGCTATTGTTGGTTTAATAACCACCTTTATACTATGCCTAATACTAAGTGTAGGAATGGGAGGGGGAGATGTAAAAATATTTACAGCATTAGCTCCAATATTCTCAAATGATTTTATTTTTTATATACCTAAGGGAATTTTATATATAATTGTTTTAAGTATGATATTATCTGCTATTTTTCCGATGTATAAGATATTTGTTAAGTATTATAAAGATATTATTTTAACATCTGGATATTTAGCCACAGTTATTGGAATTTTATATTTATTGATTTTTTTATATAATATACCATATGGAAAGTTGATTATATGGGTGTATGTTATAATATCAATTATACTTTCAAAGAGATATAAAAATTATAAAAATATAATGAAAAAATTAGGCTATTTATATCCAGTTTATTTAATTTTAGTTTTTTTTATAAAACCTTATTATTTATATAATTCTATAATTTATTTTTTAGAGATATGTTTAATATCAATACTTATTTATGCCTTAACTGGGGAAGTTGTTGCTGAAAAGAAAAAAATAGATGAGTTGAAGGAAGGAGATATTTTAAGGGATGTCATAATAATTGACAAAAATAATGTAATTATTAAAAATCTTAATATTATTCAAAGAATAAAATTTTTAATATCCCATGAAATTCAATCAGTTAAGAATAAAAATGATAAAGTTAATATAATTATCTGTGACGGTGAAGGTTTGCTAAAAGAAGACTTAGAAAAGCTTAAAAAATTATATAAAGAAGGAAAAATAAAAGAAGTAAATATTATAAAGACATATCCATTTTTACCTTTTGTTCTTGTTAGTTATGTTATAACTTTGTTTATTATGTATGTGAAAGTATGAGAGGACAGCTTTCTTTAGAATTTGCTATTGTATTTTTTGGAATACTTTTGATATCTTTAGTTTCAATAACTAATTTTTTAGATAATAATCTTACTAAAGAATCCTTAGATTATGATAAGATTGCCTCTTCTGCAAGAGCAGCTATTTTATTACTAAATTCTGGTTATCTTAATTATTCTGGAGATACTATTAATTATTTAGGATATTATGTTATTAATGATTCAATAATTGAAGTATATATAACTCCAAATATTTCAAGTGTTTATAAAAATTTTATTGTCAGTTATATAAAAGATACAACACAACTAAGTAAAAATTATAGCATTGTTATTAAAGGGATTTAAATGGTTGATATTGATAAAATTAAGAGGATTAAAGAGAAAAGTAAAAAGAAAAAACCAAGGTCCAACATAACCATTATATTGTTGGCAATAATTGTAATTGGTATTGTTGGAATTTTGGCAATGACTGTTCCAGATATTGTAAAAACTCTACAACAGAAAGAAATCTTAGAATTTCAAGAGTTAAATAAAGCAAAGGAATCTGCAAAAAAGACAGTTTTTAATTTGTTTAAGCAATATAATTTAACTGATGATCCAGAGTTAAATGTATTTTTGGCTAAAATTGACTCTGCTAAAAGTTTGGATGAGATAAATAAGATTATTAATGAAGCTAAAAACTATGTTAATATGAAAGTAGAAGAAAGAAAGAATAAATTATTATTAGAACAGGTAAAAAATAGTTTAATAAATCAACTAAAAAATCTTTATGGAGATTATTATTTAAAAAGTACATTGTATCAAGAAGCTGTAACAAAAATATCCATGGCAAATAGTATAGAAGAAGCTCAAAAAATATATTCTGAATATGCCTCAAAAGTTTTAGATGATATAAAGAATATTATTATAAGTGAAATTCAATCATCACCATCAAACTTAATATATGTTGAACCTGATAATAAATTCTACTATAAGGATATAATAATTAAAAAAGTTAGTTTAAGTAATGATATAAATTATTTAAAAAATCTAAAAGTTTATCCTGCTGAAGATTTAAGTATGATTGGATTAGTTATAAGTCCTACACAAATTCCTAAATTTCCAAAAAATGGGGATATTGTATCTATATATAATAAAAATGGAAAATTAATTTCTCCTGCTATTGTAGTTAATGGTTATGTTATTGTTAAAGATATCACCTATTCAGAGAGTAAAAGTGTTTCAAGCTCTATAAGTATAGGAGATAATGCTATTTCTAAGTCAAGTGAATCAAATATTAAATATAATCTTGACAATATACCTGGAATTTTACATGCAGCAGTTATTGGCAGAGTTGATTATAATAAGATTAGTCAAATGTTTAAAGATTATGGATATAGATTAGAAAAACTTTCTGAAAATACTCAAATTTTAGATGATGAAAATATAAAATATTATATAATATTAAGAGTTCCTCAAGCTAAACTTGCTAATATAACAAGTACCAATGTAGGTAATATTATTATTTCAATAGATTCTGAACAATAAAAACCCCTTGGGATGTAATATGAGAAAAGTAACATTCTTTTTTATATTATTCTTGTTTTTATTAAATATTTCCTTTGCAGAGTATTATAATGAATATGTAAATGATATAATATTTACACCTGTAGAAAATGCAAGTTTGTTATCATATAAATTTGAACTTACTGGATATCTTGTTAATAACAATCCTTACAGTGTATTTGTTAGTTTTCCTGAAGTAAATGATTAAATTGACTATTATTTAATAAATAGAACTAATTATGATTATATTTTAACAAAGTATAATAATGCTCCTGCAATTTATAAGGAGTATATTACTATTAATAATGATGTCTTATCTATCATAAAAAAATCTAAGACATTAAAAGACATAACATACACATATCCAATTCCAAGACCAATTTACTCATATGATTTTTCTTCAAATAATCCAGAAGTAACATTAGTATTAAATAATACGAATAAAACATACTCTTTTGAAAATAGTTACTGGGAATTATCTCAACCTAACTTAACAACCTTTAACAATATTAAAGGTTTTTGGATTCCTCCATATACTAAAATTAAAATAAAAATAAGTGGAGCATTTACTGGATATTATAAGATAAATAAAAATTCAGAATATTTTAATGTTGTCTATCCTTTAGTATTTAGTGATGTAAGAGCAATAGACATTAATTTATTATTTAAAAATCTGATAGAACAAAATATTTATCCTACTAAATTTAAGTTATATGTAGATGGAGAATTTAAACCAACAGTAGGAAGTCAATACTCTATAATCTTACCTACTCCATTAATTTTAGATAATTATTATAGATTTGATAAAATTACAGGAGTAGATTATCCTGATTTATGGATAGATTATAATGATTGGCTAAACAATGTTAATAAAGCTGTTAAATCTTCTGCAGGAAAAGTTTATAATGAAATGGCAGATACTGATTATGCCGATGATTTATTAACTGATGATGACCCTCTTATACCAAAAGTAGATTATGAAATAAAAGGGAATATTTTCTCATATAATGAAATATATGCTATAGCTTTTACCACATCATCATATGAATCCACAGTCTCAACTCCAGGAATAAAATTTTCTTATTTGATGTATTGGAAAAGTGATTAAATATGAGAGGACAGATATCTTTAGAATTTTCTATATTGTTGTTAGGTTTTTTAATAGTTGCATTAATAACATCTGGTTATATTGGTATATATGGACTAAATAAAGGAGCAGAAATTTCTTCTCAGGCAATGGCATATGCAGCTTTATCTAAACTAAAACAGAATATTGAGTTAATTGGAGTTGGAGATGTTGGTAGTTGTAGAGTAGTTCCAATAAAATGTCCCGCAGGATATATAGCTGCAAATGGTAATACTTTAAGATATTATAAAAGTAGTTGGAACATTTCAACCAATTGCTCTGTTAATGTTGAACTTTTTGAGAATCCTATAAATATTTCAACATCTTCAGTAGTTTATTTTAAAATAGAAAAAATAAATGATAACACTGTTAAAGTTTCTTTAGAGTAAAGAATTTTCTATCTTTAAGTTCTTTTTGTTTTGCCATATTCCAGTTAGAAACATTTTGTAAATATCCAGTTATTCTACTATAATGGGCTAGGTTATCTGATTGACAATTTGGACATCTATCTAACAATCCACCAGAACTATAATAACATTTATTACAAACACTTAAATTTTTAGTATATGTCCAATATCCAATATTTGTTTTAGTTATTTTTCTTGTTAAGTCCATTAAAACTTCAGGATCTGAAGATTTCTCAATATTCCAAATATGTAAAATATGTCCTCCATTACATATAGGATGGAACTTCTCTTCTATTCTTATTTTTTCTCCTAAACTTACTGGAGCATCAACTCTAACATGGGAGGAGTTTGTATAGTACAATGTTCTTATATCATTTATGTCTCCTCTAACAACTGAAAGAGTTTCATCTCTATAATATTTATAATCTAATCTTGCAACTCTTCCAGCTAAACTTTCTGCAGGAGTTTGATTAACACTCCATCTTAGTCCAGTCTCTTCCCTTAAATTATCTGCATAGTCTCTCATAAATCTAATAACCTTTTCTCCAAATTTAACACTTTCCTTATCTTCATGTAATTCTTTTCCTAAATGATATTTTAGCATCTCATTTAAACCCACAAATCCAAAGGATAAAGTAGCATTACTGTATCTATAATATTCTTCTCCGTCAATTTCCTGAGTTAAGAAAGGCATTAATTTATCTGTATATAGTCTTTCTTTTGTTATTCTATATTTAATTAATAAGGCCTCTTTTAAAATTTCAAGTTTCTCCTCTAAGATTTCAAATAGTTTTTCATCATCTCCATTAGCTTCATAGGCAATTCTTGGTAAATTTAGAGAATACCACTGAATATTTCCAGTTCTTAAAGTATCTAACTCAGGATTTCCTGTCCAATTGTCTGATAATCTTGTTCTACATCCCATACTATTAGTATTTTCTCCTTGCCAGTCTGGAAACATATTTATAAAGTATGGAGTTCCAAATTTGGCAGACAACTTATGAATCTTTAACATTAATTCATCATATTTAAATGCATTTTCTCTAAGTTTAATTATAAAGTTAGGGAATAAGAAAGGTTTTCCTATAGCATCTCCTTCAATCATAACATCAACTAATGCCTCTAAAATTAATCTTGCTTCTTCTTCATATTCTTCATAAGTTCCTTTTTCTTTTCCTCCTACTATTGCTGGTTTATCTTTCAAATAATTAGGAATCTCCAATTCACAATTTATAGAGCTAAAAATAGTTTGTCCTCCTCTTGCTACATACATCTGATTTAATTCATAAATAAACATTTGCATTAATTGTTTTATTTTTTCATAGCTAAGACCTTTAACATAAGGAGCAAGCCAAACATTAAATTCGTCTATACTTTGCCCTCCACTCATATTTGTTTGGGCAGCCATCATAACCTTGGCAGCATGTTGAATAGCTACCTCAGGATGTTTTGCAGGCTTACTTACTGATGTGTGTATTCCATAACCATCTACTTTTAAGCCATTCTTAAAAAATGGTCTTAAATCATGTTGCAAACATACAGGTCTTATTGGAGCATATTCTAGATCATGTAAATGAATATCTCCTCTTAGATGAGCATCAGCAATATGTTTTGGAAAAATAGTTAATAATGAATATTGTTTCATTGCTTCATCAGCAACCCACTTATGAATACTCTCAGGATTATACATTAAGTTGGCATTTTCTCTAATTCCCTGTTTTATTAGTTTAGTTATATCATAAATTGGTAATCCTACTCTTGTATATTTATGCCTATATTCCTCTAAACCATACTCTATAAGCTTATAATTAACTAACTCTCTAATTAATGGAGCTGTAATATATTTTACTTTCATTTTTTTGAGCTCTCTTTCAATATCATCAGCTATTTTTTCAGCAATCTCTTTATTAATCCCTGTTTCTATTATTAGAGATTTAACAATCTTATATTTATCAAATGGTTCAAATTCTTTATCAGAAGTCCTTACTTTTAAAATAATTCCTCTGTTGTAGTTTTCAGCTACTTCTTTATTGATTTTAAGAAGTGTTTTATATACAATTTCTTTTATTTTTTCTGATGTAATTCCATCATGTATTTTAGATAAAACTTCTCCTATAACTAAATCTAAATCTTTATAATCTAAACCAGAATTAATTAGTGATTTTACCAATTTATTTATATTAAATTTTTCTTTTTTTCCATTCTTTTTTATTATAAATATATTTACTTTTTCTTCTAACTTTTTAACACTAATCATTTAATTCACCAAATATTCAAATTTTTCGAAAATTATTGGTCATTATTAATTATTATCTCATCTAATATAAATTATTCTATCTGTTTTTTAGTAAAAGATATAAAAATAAGGTGCTTTTTTAGGAAATATGACTATATAAAGCTTTTATAATAAAAAGAGCTAATTATTTTAATTTTTAGAATTTAAAATTCTTGACGAATTTAGGACTTAATACTTAGTTTTTAGTTATAATTTCGTATGAATATCTATAAAATAAAGAAAAATAATTAAAAAAGTAATTAATAAATTTAATAATGTAAATAAAATATTTGAATATATTGGTGGTACATATGAAAGTATATTTAACAATAGATAGCTTAAACACATTATCAAAGATATATGAAGAAAAAAAAAGTCCTCCAAATGATGAAAAACTTGTTTATAATGTTGTCCAACATTTAAAGAAAAAATATGATAAAGAAAATTTAACTTTTGAAGATAATAAAAGAACACCAAAAAAATACCTGTAGATTTATTTAAAATGTTGGTTATAATAACCATAAAAAAACTTAATGATAATGGCTCTGTAATAAGTTTATATGATATAGGTTATGAATTTGGAAAAAATATATTAAACATTAAGAATATTTCTGACTTAAAAAAATTTTTTAAAAAGAACAATTTAGGAAATTTAAAAATTGTTAAAAAAAGACCTCTTATTATAAAAGTTGAAGATTGTGCATTTTGTGATGGATTGGATATGGATAGTAGAATATGTTATTTTGATGCTGGACTTTTAGCTGGAGTTTTAGAAAATATATACAATAAAAAGTTTGTAGTTGATGAGATTGATTGTATGGCTAAAGGTGCTGATGCCTGTTATTTTAAAGTAGAAGAAATAAAGGAATTATAACATTTTGTTTATTTCCTCTTCCATTATATGTCCTTCTACTTTAACACTAACCTCTTTAACTCCATCAACATTTTTAATTACTTCTTTTGCCTGCATAGCAATATTAATAATACTTGGACATACAGGATTTGTTGGAGTTATAATTACCTTTACTTTATCATTATCTATTTGAATATCTTTTATTAATCCCATATCTACTATACTTATACCCATATGAGGGTCAGCTACTTTTTTTAAAGCATTTAAAATATCTTCCTTATTAACCATAATACACCCTTTTTTAATTTTTATAATAAATAGAAAAATTATAACATTAACACTATAAATAATAACAAGTATATTATAACTCCTAATATGTTACATTAATATTTATAATAGCAAAATTTATTATTTAATAAAATATCATAGACTTGTATATAAATGATAGAGGTGTATTTATAATGTCTAAAGTAAAAATAGAATTATTTACTTCACCAATGTGCCCTCATTGTCCTGCTGCTAAAAGAGTGGTTGAGGAAGTTATTAAAGAGTTTCCAGATGTTGAAGTTGAATATATAAATGTTATGGAGAATCCTCAGAAAGCTATGGAATATGGAATCATGGCAGTTCCTACAATAGTTATTAATGGAGAGATTGAATTTATTGGAGCTCCTACAAAAGAGGCATTAATTGAAGCCATAAAAAAAAGATTATAAATAAATATAAAAATCTTTTTATTTTAGAAAACTTTTTATATTTTTATGATAAATAAAAATTTTACTCTTATTTATATGCGGGGGTGGCCCAGCCTGGTACGGCGCGGGACTGCTAATCCCGTTGGGCTTCGCCCTACCCGGGTTCAAATCCCGGCCCCCGCGTTTTTTATATAATGATTAAATTGAGCTTTTTTAATTTAGTCCGATAGTAATTTAATGCTTTTTTATACTAAATCTTAATAGAAAATTGAAAGGACTATTTTAAGTTTGGTAGCACACAATAGGACTAAAATTTGATACGGTAATATATTGAATAAATTTAATAGTAAAAATATTAATGTTTATAAATAAGATAATTAATCTATCTTAGCCAATTTTTGTTAATTATAGATATTTTTATAATTTGATTAAAGTTTAAAATAGGTACTAAAGTTAAATTTATAAAAAATGATAAGTTATTTATAGTTTTAGAGTTAATAATGAATAATAAATAGAAAATTTTTAAGTAAAATAACTTTAGGGTTTAGATTTATGAAAAAAATAATCTCTTTAAGAGTACAGATATCTTTAGAATTTTCATTACTTGTTTTTGTAACTATTTTATCCTCAATTATTGTTAGTTATTATTTAATAAAATCAGCTATTAATGTAAAAGATACAGGAGTTGAAGCTATAAATACAACTGCAAATAACTTAAAAAATGAAATGTCAGTATTATCTTAAATTTTTATATAATATTATATATTTAAATATTTGTTTATATAAATAATATAATCTATGATTTTATATATTATGTGAAAAATATTTAATCAAAATATTAAACAAAAAATAAATAAAAAAGTAAAAAATAAAATAATTATTAATTAGTATTTAACATTTAAAAATATAGTTGTGGTGAGGACTAAATGAAAAGAATATTATTATTTGTAAGTCTTTTAATATTATTAAGTTATGTGTGGGGTAATGTAGAAATTTATGAAATTTACAGTCCTTATTCTCCACCAAATCCTACAGCATTACAAGTTGATATAAGTGAGCCAATATTATATGTTGGGATAGTTAATAAAGATAGTTATGGACACAATGTTAAAGTAATTGTAGATAACAATGGTATAACTTGGGAATCTGGATTAATTTATCTTCCACCAAATACTCATAAAGAGAAAATTGTAGAAATAAGAGTTCCTATCAAAGATACTAAAACTCAGAATGTTAAAGTTTCTTTAGTAGAGGATGGAAAAACTCTTGTATCAAAAACTATAAAAATAAATCCTCTTTTTCCAATAGATGTAAGAAATGTAACATGTGAAACCCATTATACTATTGATAATAAAACAGAAGTATGTTTATCAAATTGGTTTGATATAACTTTAAAAAGTAATCCTTTAGCAAGAAGTGATTATATAGTTAAAGTATGGCCTGTTGTTAAGGTAGGAAATAAAATTATTTATGATGGTAAAAATGACTCTAAAGAAGTTTATATACCATATGATGAGGAAAAAGTAGTCTCTTTTAAAATACCAATAAATATTACAAATAATGATAAATTTATTATTGAGACTTATTTAGAAACATTAAATGTAACTCATTCTGTTGAAGGATATGAAAAGACTATTTTACAAAGAGATAATTTTAGTATTTGGTATGATTATATAAGTGTAAAAAAGACTTTTGTTTTACCTGTGGTAATAAAAAATATTGAAGTATATAAAAAAGTTGATGAAAATTCTTCAAAGTTTATAAAAGATTTTTATTACGCCTCATGGATTGATGATAATATTATAAAAAGGGCTTTAGAAGATAAATACTTCCAAAAGGATGATATTTTACCAAGATATTATTTAAAAACAGACCCTACAATAGTAATTTTAAAAATAACTATAACAAATAACTTTAATAAAGATTTAAAAGCTAAAATAACCTTAAATTATGGTAATAAATCCTCTATAGAGATTCTTAAATTAAATAAAACATCTGATAATATTTATTATATTCCTATATATCCACTTCCAAAAAATATTAATTTATATGCTGAAATTACACCAATTAAAGCAGATTTAATATATAATAAAAAATTCAATATTAACCCTAAATATATTGCAGTTTCTCCTGTAATAATAACAAATGTTTCTCTTCCAGTAGATAAAAATATTAATGTTGTTCCTCCTGGAAACAAATTTGGATATGTGTTAGTTGGAAAAACATATACATTTAATATAACTCTAAAAAATATTTATAATATAACTTTATCTGGATATATTGAAATTTTTGATGATATAAAAAATAATAATGTTATGAACTATACAAAAAAAATATACTTTACTATAAAACCTCATGAAACTAAAACATATCAGGCGAATATAACATTTTATAAAGAATTTAATGGAGATATAAAAATTAAAGTAGTTACTAATGATGGAGCTAAGGATTATATAGATATAGTACATTTTAATGCTATATACCCGTTAGTTGTTGATTATTTAAAATATGAAACTCCATTAGTAAAAATAAATGCTATAAAATATAATAATGCCATATATTCAGATGAAATAGTTGCTGGAGTTCCAGTAAAATGTAAGATTAAAATAAGAAATAAATTGAATAAGGATTTAGATTGTAAAATATTATTAGAAGTTTATAATAAGAATGGTTCTCTTATATATAAAACACCTGAAAAAGAAATAATATTAAAAGCTAAAAATTATAGTGAAGTAGTGTTCCCAATTATCTTTAAAGAAGGTTTTACTGGATATACTATTGCTAAAATAATTCCAAAAAATTTAGATATGGAAATGATATTTTCTCAAGGTATTGGTTACAGGCCAATCCCAATAAATATCTTTGCATACCCAATTGGAAGATATTCAGCAGTTGAATTATTAGGTAAAGAACTCTCAACCTCATCAACAGAAATAACTAAAGTTATTTCTCCAATTTATATTAAAAATATATCAATTTATAAAGGATATGTGAAATTAATTATAGAAAATAAAGATTTTCCTGTAAATGAAACTGTTTATCTCTCTACTAATATAAATTCAAGTTTAAGAAAAATTATACTTCCACCTAAATCTGAAAGAACTGTTATTATTCCATTAAATAAAAATATTAGTTATTTAAAGCTAAATATTTGTGTAAAGGATTATATTATTGAAAATGGGACAAAAAAGGACTATAAATTGTCAAAAATTATTAAAATTCCTGAAGATAAAATAATAATTAAAAAAGAAATTGGTTCCTCGATAAATAGTAGTAACACAACAACTCTATCAAATAAAAGTATAATAAATCAGACAAATATCCCTAAAAAGAAAATTAATAATCCTCCTGTAAGTAAAGATGTAGAAATTAAAAATGAACAACCTAAAAAGGGGATAATTGAGGAAATATTAGATACAATAAGAGGAGTATTTAGTTGGATATTATCAATTGTTTAAATTTTTGGTGATATTATGAGTATTGTATTTATTGACCCAATGATTATAAGGTCATTAAACAAAAGTAAATTAAGAAAAAAAATATTATATTTTTTGTATAAAATATATCCTCATGGTGTATATCTATCAGAAATATCAAGACATGTAAAATCTGATCCAAGTAATGTATTAGGTTGTTTAAGAGGATTAAATGGAAGATATAATGGTCATTTTTCATTAATCGAATTAGGGTTAGTTGAGTGCAAAGAAATAAATGGTATTAAATTATATAAATTAACAGAATATGGTAAAAAAGTAGTTGAAACTCTTATGGATCAAGATAGTGATTATATACATTCTTTAAGGTGGTGAAAATGAAATTTACCGATTCATTAAATAATGTTACAACTATAAATGAGGATGAACTAATAAACAAAATTTTAATGGAACTACAAAATCAAAAAAAATATTCAAAAAGTTCAAAATTGAAAAATAAAGTTAGACTTATTGATAAAACAATAGAACATATAAATAATATACTTCTACAAACTTTTGTTAGACAGGGAATTGAGTTTGAGATACTCCCAACAATTGCAAAATACAAACCCAAAATTGATAATCTTCCTAATTTTGATAACTATCCAAATAAAAAATTTATAATTAAATATATTTTGACAGCTATTAAGCTTGGAATTATAAAAATAGATGAAAATAATAATTTAGAAGTAAATGAAGATTTTAAAGTAGAGTATAACTTAAAAAATGTAGATGAAGTAATTAGCGACTATGTAATGAAATATGTTTATACCACAAATTTAGTAAAATATGCTTTAATTAGAGAAGACCATCCAAAAATATCAATTAATTTTAAAAAAGACCCTGATGTTTGGGATATAATTTTAAATAGCCCATATTATCAATTATGTAGAGAAATATCTTCAGAGTGGTTAAATATTGATGAAAATAGTTATATTTTAGATGCCGGATGTGGCTCCAGGTCACCTGAGTATTATGTTAGCTTACTAAAATCTGGACAATATACAGGAATAGATATTTCTAAAGGTCTTATAGAAATAGCCAAAAATAGATTAAAGAGAAAAGCATTTGATGGATATACATTAAAAAACTTAGATTTTTGTGAAATAATTCCAAAAGAAAAATATGACTTTTTAATATGCAGTCACTGTTTAAGATATATTTCAAATATTAAATTATTCTTAAAAAAAGGTATGAATTCCTTAGTTAAAGGAGGAAAATTATTAATTATTGAAGAGTTTTTCCCAGATTTAAATAAAGATATTAATAAGGAATTATTTGAATTTTACAATAGTTGGAATACTAAATTTATTAAATATTACTCTGTTGATGAAATTACTAAAACATTGAATAATTTGGGATATGATTATAGATTGGAAACATTTGGTAATTCTTGCCTATTAATTGAAAAATTCTAAATCATTGATAATATTTAAAATTTCTTTAATATGAAAAATTATTTTATCAGCAACTAATAAAACCTTTTTTGAGACTGTACCATTTTGTAATGTTGCTACTGCTAAATCACTCTCTTCCATAGCTAAAATATCGTTGGCTCCATCTCCAACCATTATAGTATAATAACCTTTTTCTTTGAGAGATTTAATTAAATTTCTTTTATCTATATGATTTGCTTCAGCTATATATTCAACATTGAGTTTATTAGCAAGTTTTTTAACCATATCCTCTCTATCTCCAGAGGCAATATATATTTTTACTCCCAAATCTTTTAACTTATTTATGGTCTCAATTGCTCCATCTATTAAACATCCTCCTGTAGCTATAGTATAATCAACCTTCTTTTCATATGTACTAAATATAAGAGCACTACCATATCCTGTTTCTATATTCTTATATTTTTTTATAATATTTAATGGTTCTTGGAGTTCTTTAACCTTTGTTTTTTTGTCTTTATAAATATTGTCTCTAATTATAGGAGGATTACAATAAGAAATTCCTATATTTACTTTTTTTAAAAAATTACTAATTAACTCATTTGGATTTTCTTTATCAACAGTTAAAAGAGGGTCATCTTTAATTATAATTAAAGCTCTTCCTTTTTTTTCATCTACTAAATCCACAGTTTGTTTATTATATAAGTATCTATCTTTTTCCAAATCTTTAATAATTCTAATAATTTTAACTAATGTTCCTGCACTGTCAAAAACTATTGCTATCATACTCAATATAAATATAAATTATTCTTATTATAAATATTTATTTAGAAAATAAAAAATATTTAGGGGAAATTATGAAAAATTTATTTGTTAATTTAAATACTGGTAAATCAGAAATTATTGAAAAAAGATTCTTTCCAATTGAATGGGGCTTATATTGGCATAATAAATATGAAACATATAAATATGATGCAATTGATGAAAGAAACATTTTTTGTTTTGGTACTCTTGGTTTGCCTATTTATGGAGGACATAGATTAACAATTTCTTTTAAATCTCCATTAACTGATAGTTTTTATTTTTCAAGTATGGGAGGAGCAGGTTATCAATTTATTACTACTGGATATAACAATGTTGCAATAATAGGAAAAGCTGAAAAGCCCTCTCTTCTTGTCATAAATGATTCTTCAGTTTATACTGAACCATTAGAAGAAGATTTTAGGACTGTTTATCAAATCTACAATTATATTATTGAAAAATATAAAGAAAAAAATCTTAGGGCTATAGTTGTTGGAGAAGCAAGTAAAAAAACATTTATGGGAGCTTTATTTTCTCAAACTGTTAGAGATAATAAGCCAGTTGAGGGTTCTGAAGATTGGGCTGCAAGAGGTGGAGGAGGTTCAGTTTTATATCAATCCCATAATTTGGCTGGAATTGTATATTTTGGAGATAAAAAGGAGGAAAAAGATATTAAAAATAGAGTCAAGGAAATTATAGAGGAGTATTATAAAGAACCATTAATAAATGTTGTTCAAGAACATACAAAAAAATATAAATATAATGATAAAACAAAGACAGGTGGAACCTTTGGAAATAATTGGATACTATATAAAGATAAAGTTCCAGTATTTAATTGGAATCAGGTAAAAATTCCAAAATATGAGAGAGAAAAAATTGTTGAAGTTATATTTAAGAATTACTTAGAAGTTTTTAATAAAGAAGCAATAAAAACGAAGAGTTGGCTAAACTGTGGAGAACCATGTCCTGTTTTATGTAAAAAATTTAGAAATAAAAATAAAGTTGATTATGAACCATATGCTGCAAATGGAACTCTTTTAGGTATATTTAATTTACATGAAGCTGATAAGGTTGTTAAAGAAGTTGATAAGTTAGGATTTGATTCTATTGAGATTGGTAATTTAATAGGTTGGATTTTTGAGTGTTTAGATAAAGGTTTATTATATGAGCATGAACTAAACATTAAAAAACCAATTTTTGACTATAAAATAGTTATTAGTCAAGATTATGATAAAATTGATGAAATGGCCAAGCATAATGCTCAACAAGCTATTAAAATCTTAAATCATTTAGTAGATAATTATAACTCAATATATAAAATTCTATCATTTGGTACAAGAAAAGCAGCTAAAATACTTAATGAAAAATTTAAAAGTAGGACTAAAAACTATAAATTTACTGACTTAGCTGCTTATATAGCTTTAGGAGATTTTTCTTCTATAAATCCAAATCTTTATTGGTCTCCAGGATTTTTTATGCCATTAGTTATTTCTGGAAGATATTTAACATATTATATGCCTGAGTTTCATGAACCAGAAGAATTGGCTGAATTAGTATATAACAATATAAAACTTGAACTATCACTTGATAATCTTTCAATATGTAGATTCCATAGAAAGTGGTTAAAACCTGTTATAAACAAAATTATTAAAGAGATTTATAATATTGACTATAATTATGAAAAAGAAAGTATAAATCTGTATAAACATATATATGAATATAATATAAAATGTATATATCCTGCAAAAATTGAGAGTAAAAAAATTAAGGAAATTATAGCTGGATTAGCTAAAGAAGAAAATAAAGATTATTGGGCTAATGAGAATAATGTTGATGAATATCTTAAAAGGTTTTTAAATAAATACTCTGAATTGTTGGGGATAGAGTGGAAACTAAAAGAATAATAGGGATTAGTGAGATGTATAAGGATATAGCTGAGTTAATAGGTTTAGAAAATTATAAAGTTGTAAATCCATATAAAGAAAAGGTGGATTGTTCATTTATAATTATTTCTTATGGTTATAAAGATAGGGTTAAAAAATTAAATCCTAATGCTGAAATCTTTGAAATCAGAGCAGGAACATTTAGGGAATTAATTGAAACACTTAAATTATTAAAAGATTTGGAGATTGGAGATAAAAAAAAGATAGATGAAACTATAAAATATATAGAAGAAAAAGAGAAAAGTATTAAAAAATTAGCAAATAATATTAAAATTTCAGTAAATCCTAAAGGTAAATTATTAAAAAAGGTTTGTAAAGATTTAGGTCTAAAAATTGATTCTCATGGAATATAAATATCTCCTGACTACCTTGGAGGAAATATTAGAGCACATAGGTATGATATTGGAACTATTGAAAGAATAGAGGATAGATATTTACAAATAATTAATCTTTTAAAAAAGGTGAAACAATGAAAGAAGATTTTTTATTTTTAAATAGTTGGAAAGCTCCATGTCCATATAATCCTAA